>JBBSMO010000154.1:0-6181 GCA_038233155.1 Longimicrobiales bacterium | reverse complement strand
GCCCGGCAGTTCGCCAGACTCAGCCTGCGGCTCAAGGGTGCGCAAGAGCTGCGGGACGGAGTGGACCTGGTCCATGTTTCCTTTCTCCAGCCGGTGCTCAACGAAGTGGAAGATTACCTGATCCGCACCGAAACCGGCATCAAAACGTCGCTGACGGATCGTCTGGCGCTCTCCGTGGTGTATCAGACCAGCCGCGACAGCCGCCCCCCGGTCGGCGTCGAGGCCGACGACCGGATCTTGAAGACGGGCCTGATCATCAACTTCTGAACAGCCGTTGAACGATTCGATCTCACCGGCGCAGCCACGGCGATTTCAGTCCCTGCACGCACCTGGCCGGGTGCTTGTTCAATACCTTTCCAATGAACGATGATTAACGTGAAAGATTGTGAGAGTGCGGGAGCGACCGGGGGCGCGGGACCCCGCCGGGCGCGAGAAAAGCGGGTGCTCCGCTGGCCAGGAGCCCTGATGGGTTTCGTGTTGCTGACGACGATCCCCGCCTGCGAGAACTTCGAGTGGGGCGGGTCCGATGTGCAGATCGTGCCCCCGCCGCCGGCGTCGGGAGCGGTCCGCATCGCGCCGGATGCGCAGGCGTTTGCCCAGTTCGGCATGCCTACGGGCACGGTGCTCTTCCACCTGGTGCGGGGAGACGGCGATGTGCGGCTGATCCCCATCGCCGAGCTTTCGGGAGATTCGCTGCGCACCCTGCGGCGGCCCGCTGACGTATCCCCCGCTGCCTACGAAGAGCGGTTCCGCGAAACGGTGATCCCGGAAGGGTCGCAATTCGAGGTGTTCCGCCGCGGCGCATCGGTCGGCACCTTCAACCTGCAGGGTGCCGGTGCTGTAACCCCGTGCGGGCTGCCCACGGCTACGGGCAACCTCACCACGGTCGCCGCCGCCGCGGATGCGGACGAGTTTCTCGCCTTCCGCCGCGGCCTGGCCCCGGAGGTGCGCGGCGAGTACACCCCGCCGCAGGTGAACGGCAGCATCCGCACCTATGCTTCCATCGTCGCCGAGCGGCTGATCCTGCAGAACGGGCTGCCGCGCCCCCGCAGTTGGGGTGGCGCGCAGCGCGACCTGCAGGCAATCGAGATCATGCCCGGCGGCAACCCCGAGATGGCGACCACATACCTGGTAGGCGACTCGCTCGCGGCCGGTCCGGGTGACCCGCAGGGGTACAGCGTTTTCTACATCGCCGACTATGAGACACGGCGCGGCTACACGCCTATCTACTCGGAGGTACACAACTACAGCCAGGGCGGCAAGCTCGCCCCCCGTTTCGTCGACTATCTGGATTGGAACGCCAACGGCGGCGAGGAAATACTCGTAGAGATGTACCGCCCCGACGGAAGCGGCTACAAGGTCCTCTCGCAGCGGGACGGGTCCTGGAAGCAGGTGTGGGAGGGCGGGGCATGCTGAGAACCAATCACTCAGCCTCTGCAAGCGGGGTCGCCCCGCGGCCTGCCTGAATCGTTTGCTGCGAAGCAGGCGCGGATCTCAATTAGCCAATCCGGGAATCAACTCGGTCACGAGACGGCGCAGGTTGTCCTGAAACGCGTGGTCGTTGCGCTCGAACCAATCTCTCGCGCTATCCCCTAGGCGCGCCTTTTCGGCGGCCGGTATCTGGATCAGGGCGGCAATGGCGCTCTCGAGTGCACCCGGCTCGACATGAAAGTCGAAGCCGAGCTTGCGCGGCTCGGAATGGTCGTAGGGAACGAGCACTCCGCGCCCCGGCCTCACTAGCTCGTTCATCGGCGGCCCGTCGGTAGCTAGAACTGCCGCACGGCAGGACATGGCCTCGACGATGTAGTTGCCCCACCCCTCGCTGGAAGAGGGGCAGAGGTGCACCCCATGCTGGTTCTGCAACCGTTTGAGCTCCGAGTCGGGCAGATATTCGCGGATCAGCTTCACATTGGCGGGGACCCGCTCGGGGGCCTCGCGCCGGTGCCAGACAACGGTCAGCTCCGGCCATTCGGGATGGCGCGACCACACCTCGAGCAGCACCGGCGTACCTTTTACGCTGCTGCCGCCGGCAAGATGGAAGAAGCGATCGTAGTCCGGCTCGATCGCGGGGATCAACCGATCTACCGAGGTAAAGCCGAGGTGGCGGACGGATGGGTGCAGCGCCGCGAAGATCTCCGTTGCATGGCGTGTCTTGCAGAAGATGTGGTCCACCTGCCGCAGCAGCGGGACCAGCCGCTCGGGGTAGCGCTCCTGATTCGGGATCAGGATGTAGCACCCTGCACGCCGCAGCCAGCGCGCGGTGATCCGCTCCATGAAGATGATGCACTCGTGCGGATTCCGCCGGCCGACGAATCGCCGCAGCGGGTTGATGCTGCGGTAGTGCGAGAAGGCAGGACGTTCGCGCCACGCCCCAAAGGCATCCAGCAAGATCCGCACGGAGCGGTCGACACCATGGCCGTTGGTACGGGCCACTACGCGAATGGATCTGCCGGGAAGGGAGTGGTTCGTCTGCACCATGCCAGATAGGTTTGCTATCGGGGTGAACCGGCAGCGCGGCGCACCGCCGTGACAGCAGAGTAGCGGGATCTGCGGGGCGCGCAAGCCGGCGCTGGATTCTCGGAGTCAAGAATCCTCCCACACCATCGCCCGCAACTGCCCGGCAGACAACGGGGCCGCGAATCCCGATCTTCAGTGCATGAACTTGCACATCTCCTGTACACAGATGCCGGCCCGAGCAGCGGCACCCGGTATCCTCGCGCCTATCGCGTCGGCCGGTCACCCGTCCGCTGGCCGGCGGCTGCGCCGGGTGCCCGCCGGCCGCGGCGGTGCGCTCCGCCGCCGGCTCGTATGGGGCGCACTTCCGTTGTTGCTGGCGGGTGTGGGCGGAGCATTCGCGCAGAACGGGTCAGACGCAGCCGCTACCGCACTGCCATTCGCGCCGGGTGAAACGCTCGAATACCGGGTGCAGCTTGGCAGCATTGGCGGGGGCAAGGCGACCATGCGCATCGCCGAGCCAGAGCGGGTGCGGGGGATCACCGCCTGGCCGCTGATCTCGGATCTCCGGGCGAAGGTAGTGCTCGCGATCGTCAAGGAACGCGCCCGGTCATGGCTGGACCCGCGCCGGATGGCATCGCTCCGATACGAGAAACGCGAGAGCTCCCCGCTCTCCTCTTTTGCAGAGCAGGCGGAGATCTTCCCCGACGAGCAACGGTGGTCAGACGGGGAAGGCGGGGGCGGCCGCACGCTCTCCGACGCGCCGGT
Source organism: Longimicrobiales bacterium (assembly GCA_038233155.1). GTDB lineage: Bacteria > Gemmatimonadota > Gemmatimonadetes > Longimicrobiales > Longimicrobiaceae > JBBSMO01. The sequence goes on along the minus strand of JBBSMO010000154.1, from coordinate 2,959 downwards.
AGACGAATTGTCAATGGTCTACCTGATCCGTACGCTGCCGTTGAAGACGGGTGATGTCTACTCTTTCCAACGCCACTTCGACCCGGGGCGCAACCCGGCTGTGGTGAGAGTGCTCGGGCGCGAAAGGGTTTCCGTGCCCGCCGGTACCTTCGAAGCGGTTTTAGTTGAAATGGAGGTGACAGATCCGCGGCGCTTTTCGGAGCGCGGAACGATCCGCTTTCATCTGTCGGACGATTCGCACCGCCTCCCCGTCCGCATCGAATCGTCGATGCCGGTTGTCGGGCGGTCTGTGCTGTCGCTCGCCAAGTGGCGGGCGGGGAACATCTCCGAGCCGCAGTGAGCAGACGCCTCCCCCGCCCGTATTCCGCCCATGGCTCCCAGCTAGCAGCTACCAGCGACCCGCTACCGTCTACCAACTACCGACTGATAGAGCTCTTCCCCGCTCGGGATGTCAAGCCTTCCCCCACACCGGTTTCCACCCTTGCCCGACACCGCAAAGGCCCGCGAGAGACGACATTATTGGGTGAGGATGGCGGTCATCCTCGCGATGCGGAAATAGCAACTCGGAGCGAGAGAGAACGATGAAAATTCAATGGGAAATAAGCCTGATGGCAGCTGCGGCTCTGGCAGCCCCGGCAGCGGGACAGAATGCCGTGGCGCGCGAAGCGGCCTCCGCCAGTTTCGGTGCCACGGCCGAGAGCTACAGCTTAGCACCTTCGAGCATGCTCTGGCGGGGCCGCCCCGCTCCGAGACCCGCCACTATCTTTGCGACGAGAACGGCCATCAGGAAAAGCAGGGGCAACGTCCACCCTCTAGTTAGGTCATAGAGAACGCCGAAGAGGACCGGTCCCGTTGCCGCCACCAGGTAGCCGACTGACTGCGCCATCCCCGAGAGGGCGGTCGCCCCGTCGGTATCAGCCGCTCGCAGGACGAGCAGGACTAGAGCGAGCCCGAAGGTGCCGCCCAGGACAAAGCCGAGCAGCGATACCCAGAGCGTCACGAGCTGCGCACCAGGCAAGAGGAGCCCGGCGAGGGCGATTGCTTCGACGAGTCCCAGTACCGAGACGATCCGCCGCTGGTCGGCGAGGCGGCCAGCCCAGAGCGGAACCGCAGCCGAGCCCAGGATGCCCGCCGCCTGGGAGAGGGCCAGCATCCATCCCGCCTCGGCAGCGCCCAGGCCGCGGCTCTGAAGCAGGTCGGGTAGCCAAGCCAGCACCACGTAGAAAGTGAGCGATTGGAAGCCCATGAAGAGGGCGACCTGCCAAGCCAGCTTCGAGCGGCCGAGGGAGCGTAGCGAGATGACCGGGCCCGCTTGCGGCCGCGGGGATGACGGCCGCTTGAGCCGGGGGAGCCAGCCAACCAAGGCGATCAGCGCGGGAACCGCCCATGCTCCTAGCGACCCGCGCCAGCCGAAGGCCGTTGCGAGAGGGAGGCTCACTCCCGCCGCTACCGTCGCGCCCACTCCCATCGCGCTCGAATACAGGCTGGTCATGGGGCCGGAGCGCTCCGGGAAATCCCGCTTCACGATAGCGGGGAGCAGCACGTTTCCGAGCGCGATCCCCACGCCCAGCACCGCCGTCCCGAGGAAGAGCAGCCCCACCGACGAGGCTGACCGGACGAGTACACCCGCACCGACCAGCCCGAGCGCCAGCCCGATCGCGCCGTCTGCGCCCAGCCGCCGCGTTACGATCGGCGTGATTGCCGATACACTGCCGAAGGCGAGTAGCGGCAAAGTCGTCAGCAGACCAAACCCGGCATTCGAAAGGCCCGTCGCGGCCTTGATGTCCGCGACAAGTGGCCCCACGGCACTCAGCGACGGGCGGAGGTTAAGGGCGACGAGTACGATGCCCGCCACGAGCAGGGCCCGCCGTGGCGGCCGCGCCGCAGGGGCGGTGATCACCGCTCGAGGCGCGCGGGCGCGAGCAAGCCGCTCGCGCCGGAGGACAGCATCACGAATGAGGAAACGCGAGGGTCACGATTGCCGGAACGAGGAGGGAAGATAGCGGCAGTGGCAATGCGATCAGCGAAGATATGGGTGCGCGAGCGAGGCATCTGGGTCCTAAGAATCCCGCGATCGAGTACGCAGTGCGTACCGCGGCGCGGCCCGCCCCGACAATTCCGTTTCCCGGCCTGGCGGTGCGGACTTCTATCCAGTCCCTCCCCATACACCTCTCCAGCGCCTCCCGACGGACAGGGGCGGCAAACCGGCTACCTTGATAGCAGAGTGCAAGTACCGACTACCGACTACCGAAATGGCTACTTCCGAACGCGTGATCGTCGCGGGCATCGCGACGCTGGACCGGGAAGACCCTTTGCTCTTGCCCGTTCTCGAACTGGCAGATTCGCTGAACGCGCGGCTGCACCTGGTGCACATGTTCGAGGTCCCGTCGCTCGTTTGGGACACCTACGCCAACCTCGGGCATGGCGACGGCGACATGATGCGCCAGTACACGAAGCAGGTGCAGGCGAGGCTCGAGGCCTCCGTCGCTAACTTCACTCCTAGCGGGCGTGTCGAATGCCGCGCCGTTGCGGGCACGGCCGGTTCTGGCCTGGCGGACGTGGCCGGCGAGCTGAACGCCAACCTGCTGATTGTTGGCCCTACGCGCCGCGGGACCCTGAGTCGCACTATTCTAGGGACGACCGCGCAGCGGGTGCTGCGGCGTTCGGGCGTCCCCGTGCTCATTCTGCGCCCGCCGCTGGTGCACCCGGTGCGGCGTGTGCTTTTCGCTACCGATCTGTCGGAGCTGGGAGCGAGTGTACAGAAGGTTGGTCTCGATCTTGTACACGGGATGTTTGGGCACGAACCTGCGCTGCGCGCGCTGTTCGTCGCCTGGTATGATGCTTCGTTGCCGCCGCCGCTGCTTTACGATCAACTGGTGTCGACTGCGAAGCACGAGCTCGATGAATTTCTTGGCGAAGCATCTATCGCTGGCGCGGAGTTCGAGCCGCGCGTACGAGT
>JBBSMO010000153.1:0-6184 GCA_038233155.1 Longimicrobiales bacterium | reverse complement strand
CTTTCAGTACTTGCTGCAGGAGCGGCTCACGCCTCCGGCACCTGCAGATCGCGGCAGATCTTTCGTGCGAGGTGCTCATTGATCTCCCGGTGACGCGGTACTGCCGCAGCCTTGCCCGCTGCCCGATTAGCGTTGACCGAATGCCGCCCGCCCTCGCGCAGCAACTCGCATCCATGCACCTCCAGGTGCCGGGTGAGGTCGCGCCGCTTCACGCGGCGGCAATCTTCAACGGCTCGCGGATCACCTCCTGGCCTTGGATTGTTTCTTCGGCCAGTGTGCGGTTGGCTTCCAGAACCAGCGCGGTCGCCTCGTACAAGTTCTCGCGGGCCTCTTCCAGCGTGGCCCCCTGAGTATTGGCGCCAGGAAGCTCCTCGACGAAGCCGATGTAGCCCTCCGGCACCTTCTGAAACACTTCGGTGAACTCGATGTGCATGGTCGCTCCTCGGTCAGGGTTCAACCACAAACTGAGCGCAGCAGTGCGCAACGGCAAGATCGACAATGCGTTACGAGGAGCCGCCCAATACCTTTTTTCAACTGGCGTTGCTGTTGCCTTTCCCGCTGGCCGCGGCTCAGGAACCTTCCTTGCCGGCGTGATACGGCTGGCTGCCAAACCCGCTTCGCATCTACCGGATTCCTCTCGCTCTCCCGCGAAGTACCTGTCATCTATGCTGCCGGACAAGAGCGCCTATTCCCGACCCTCACTCGATTCTTGAGGAGAAGGAGATAAAGAGTTCAGCCGCGCCGCCGTCCCCTATCCACGCCCCTCCATCTCGTACTTGTTGAGCATTCGGTGAATGGTCTTTCGGTCTATGCCTGCTTCGCGCGCGGCGCGCGAGATGTTCCCGCCTACGCGCTCTAGCAGTTCCTCGAGGTATTCGCGTTCAAAGCTTTCCACCGCTTCGGCTTTGGCGTCGTGAAACGGCAGCTCCGCGCTCACAGCGGCGGCCGCGCGTTTGACACCAGAACGAGGGAAAATTTCCGGCGGCAGATCGGCGAGGGCGATCTCCTGTTGGGGGGTACTGAGTGAAACCACCCGCTCGAGCACGTTCTGCAACTCGCGCACGTTGCCAGGCCAATCGTAGCTGGTGAGGGCGTGGGTCGCCTCCGACGACAAGCGCAGCCGCGGCCGGTCGTAGCTTTCCATGTAGCGCGTCAGAAAATGATGCGCCAGAGCGGGGATGTCCTCGCGCCGCTCGCGCAGCGGGGGAAGGCGCACCGGAACCACGTTGAGGCGGAAGAAGAGGTCGCGGCGGAGCACCCCGTCATCGAGGGCTTCTTCGGTGTCGCGGTTGGTCGCCGAAATGATGCGCACATCAATCGGGATTTCGCTATCCCCGCCAACGCGGCGAATCTTCCGTTCCTGGATCACCCGGAGCAGCTTGGCCTGCAGCTCGAGGCTCATCTCGCTGATCTCGTCAAAGAAGAAGGTCCCGCCGGAAGTCAGCTCGAGGAGGCCGATGCGCCGTGAATCAGCCCCGGTGAACGCGCCTTTTTCGTACCCGAACAGTTCGCTCTCGAGCAGGTGATCTGGGAAGGCGGCGCAGTTTACCGCCATGAAGCGGCGGTCCTGGCGGCGGCTGTTGGCGTGAATCGCGCGCGCGACAAGCTCCTTGCCCGTTCCAGACTCACCCGAGAGGAAAACGCTCGCGGTAGTCGGAGCCACCCTGGCCACCAGGGAGAACACCTGCCGGATCGCTTCGCTCGTCCCGATGATGTTGTCGAAGCTGTACTGCTGCCGCAGCTCGTCCCGCAGCCGCGCGTTGTCCCGGGCGAGCCGCACCTGCTGCGCCGCACGCCCGATCAGGATGCGGAGCTGCGTAGCCGTGAACGGCTTGGGGATATAATCGTACGCGCCGGCTTCTATCGCTTTGACACTCGCCTCCACCGTCGCGAAGCCGGTGATCATCACCACGAGCGTGTCCGGTGCGACCGCCTTGATCTGTTCGAGAAGGGAGATCCCGTCACCGTCGGGCAGCATCACATCGGAGAGCACCACATCGGGCCGTTTCCGCCGGACGGTTTCCAGGGCGGCGGCCGCACGGCCCTCCACCATTACCGAGTACCCTTCACTCGTGAGAATCTGGCGGCAGCTCTTGGCGAGCAGCTCCTCGTCGTCTACAACGAGGACGACAACGGGATCGTCCGTATCGGCAGCCGGCATGAGGCAGACGGGCGGTGGCAAGCAGAAAGATGTGGCGAAGATAACCGCAAGCTACTCGCGCTGCCGCAACTCTGCAACGGGCTTACCGGGTCAGCGCGTCGAGCCCGTCGAAGAAGGCAGGCTCGTACCCGATGAACCCGGAGACATTCGCGCGCCCCACATAAAAGCCGCCCAAGCGCCCGCTGTGCGGCCCGTGCCAGTCCGACCCGCCCGTCCTGAGCAGTCGCAGGTCGCCGGCGGCGCGGTCCAGCAGCATCGAGAGCGGTGGCGGCGTAAGCGGCCGAAAGCATTCGACCCCATCCAATCCCCAGTCCGCGAAGCGGCGGATTTGCGCGTCGAACACCTCCAGCTCCGGGTGCGCCCAGACAGCCACGCCGCCTGCGGCGTGAATGGTTTCGATGGCGCTGCGAACGCTGGGGAAGTCCTGCATCACGTACGCCGGTCCTCCATCCCGGAGGAAACGGCCGAACGCCTCGCCAAAGCTGCGCACATGACCCCCTGCCATCAGGGCGCGCGCTAGGTGGGGGCGGCCGAGCGAGCGGACTGTATCTCCGGCAATTTCCTGGACCTCGTCGAACGAGACTCCCACCCCGAGGGTGTCCAGGCGGCCGATCATGGCCCGCATCCGTTCCCGCCGGCGGTCGGCAGCGCTGATCTGGTGCCGCAGCACCGATTCCGCAAAGGGATCTACCCAGTAGCCGAGCACATGGATTTCGCCGTCTTCGTGGCGGGCGCTGATCTCGATGCCGGGCACCACTCGCACCGGCAGATCACGAGCAGCCGCCCGGGCCTCGATCACTCCCTCGGCGGTGTCGTGATCTGTTACCGCGATCACATCCAATCCGCCTTGCACCGCAGCGCGCACCGCGTCGGCGGGGGAAACCCGGCCGTCTGAAACGTGGGTGTGCAGGTGAAGGTCCAGCCGCATCGGGAGGCTCAGCGGAAGGCCAGCCCGAAGCCGAGGCTCGAATACCGGTCGTTGAAGGAGACGGCCAGCTTGAAGATCAGGTCGGATTGGAGCTGCACGTCCAGCCCCAAGTCGGCAAGGACATCGGCGTCCGACCCGGCATCTCCACCCGCTATCGCTACGCGCGGGTGGAGGTAAGGAGTGAAGCTGATGCCCTCGCCGCGAATCGTTCCGCCGAGCACGATGCCGGCAGTGGCGCCGAGCAGGAAGTCGTCGCCCACAATCCCCTGCACACCGCCCGCGAAGGCGAAGCCGATAGGAGCAGTCGAGGTTAGCGGCGCGCGCAGATCGGCTCCCAATAAGAGCTCGGGATCGCCCGACAACACGACTCCCGGGCGGAGCCCCACATCGTACCCGCCCAACCTCGTGCGGAAGATCCCTTCTATCGCGGCGTCGTCAAAGGAGTCGCTCACATACACGCCGAGCTCGCCGCCGCCAGAAGGAGCCAGGTAGCTCGGGGTGAAGACCTGAGCGTCAGCCAACTTCGGCGCCGCTACGAACGCAGTGCCAACGACCAACGCAGAACAAAGCCAACGCGAAAAAAGGCGGATTTTCATGATCTGTGTTCGGGATGAGCCACTATGCGAAATACAACCGACCCCCAAGGTACAACCGTGTACCCGAGGGGCCGGGAAAGGTGCGTGCGCCCTGCATCCCGCCAAAAAAAATCCGCGCGGAACGGCCGCCGGGCTCTGAGCCGGAGCCGAAGGGGGCTATGCGGCTTCTGCTTCCGCCCTCTCTGTTAGAACGGTCACCACATTGTCCACGACCTGCAGAAAACCGCCCGCGAGGTGAAACTGTTGCGTAGCGCCTGCCGCCGAAATGCGCAATGTTCCGTCCCCTAGCAGCGCCATCAACGGCGCGTGGCCGCTCAAGATTCCCAGTTCGCCGTTCCACGCGGGCGCGACTAGGCTTTCCGCGCTGCCTTCGAAAATTACCTTCTCCGGAGAGATGACGGAAACCTGCAGCGCGCCCGCGCCGGCTGCGTTAGCCGCGGTTGCCATCAGCCGCCCTGCTCGAGCTTGCGTGCCTTCTCGATAGCACCTTCAATGCCGCCGACCATGTAGAACGCCTGCTCGGGGAGGCCGTCGAACTCGCCCGAAACGACGCGCTCGAACGATTCGATGGTATCCTCCAGCTTCACATAGACGCCCGGCGTGCCGGTGAACTGTTCCGCTACGTGGAAGGGCTGCGACAGGAAGCGCTGCAGCCGCCTCGCCCGCCCGACGATCACCTTGTCCTCTTCACTGAGTTCGTCCATGCCGAGAATGGCGATGATATCCTGCAATTCCTTGTACCGCTGCAAGATGCGTTGCACGGAGTTGGCAACGCGGTAATGGCGCTCGCCAACGTACTGAGCGTCCAAGATGCGGGAGGTCGAATCTAGCGGGTCGACGGCCGGGTAGATGCCCAGCTCCGAGATGGCGCGCGACAGGGTCGTCGTTGCGTCGAGGTGCGCGAAGGCCGTTGCCGGCGCCGGATCGGTCAAGTCGTCGGCGGGAACATAGATCGCCTGTACCGAGGTGATCGACCCGTCCTTGGTAGAGGTGATCCGCTCCTGCATCGCGCCCATTTCTGTAGCAAGCGTCGGCTGGTACCCCACCGCCGACGGCATGCGGCCGAGGAGCGCCGATACTTCCGACCCGGCCTGCGTGAAGCGAAACACGTTATCTACAAAGAACAGGACGTCCTGCTTTTCGACGTCCCGGAAGTACTCGGCGACGGTCAGCCCGGTGAGGCCGACGCGCAACCGGGCACCCGGCGGTTCGTTCATCTGGCCGTATACCAGCGCCACGCTCGAGTCCGCGAGGTTGTCGTCCTTGATCAGGTTGGCTTCCTTGAACTCGAGCCACAGGTCGGTGCCTTCGCGAGTCCGCTCGCCCACGCCGGCGAAGACCGAGCGGCCGCCGTGGCCCTTGGCAATGTTGTTGATCAACTCCTGGATGACCACCGTCTTTCCCACACCCGCACCGCCGAACAATCCAACCTTTCCGCCCTTCACGTAGGGCGTCAGCAGGTCGAGAACTTTGATGCCCGTTTCGAGCATCTCGGTGGTGCCCTCGAGGCTGGTGAACTTGGGCGCGTCGCGGTGGATCGGCCAACGCAAGGCGTCGGCTGGAATGTCGCCGCGCTGGTCTACCGGCTCTCCCAGCACATTCATGATACGGCCCAAGGCAGGCACCCCGACCGGCACAGTGATCGACTCGCCCGTGTCCGCGACCTCCATCCCCCGGACGACGCCGTCGGTCGAGGACATGGCAACCGCGCGAACCTGATTACGGCCGATGTGCTGCTGCACCTCGAGCGTCACATCCAAGGCGGGCCGCTCGCCCTCCGCAGGCCGCCGGATGCGGATCGCGTTGTAGATCTCCGGCAGGTGACCGTCTCCGAACTCGGCGTCGATCACCGGTCCGATCACCTGTACCACCTTGCCGATAGTCGTCGCCGGAACCGTCGCCCGCTCTGGTGCTGTAGCTGCCATTGTCGCTATCTCCTGGTTGAAAGCCGCAGTGCCTACGGCTGTAGGTTATCCTTGCTCCGCTAGGTGCCCTGCTGTCATCCTGAACGCAGCGAAGAGCCTGCCCTGAGCTTGCCGAAGGGATCTCCGCCCCGTCGAAAACCAAATCCTTCGTCGCTCCGCTCCTCAGGATGACAACGGGGGCTCCGCCCTCCTGCTCCTATTCTAGGGCCGCCGCACCGCCGACGATCTCGGCGATCTCCTGGGTGATTGCCGCCTGGCGCACGCGATTGTAGGTGCGGTTCAGGTCGTCGAGGATGTCGCCCGCGTTGTCGGTTGCGTTCTTCATGGCAGTCCGGCGGGCGCCCTGTTCGGCCGCGACGTTTTCGAGCAGTGCCGTGTAGACGCTGTTGCGCACGTAGAGCGGGAGCAGCCGCCCGATAATTTCATCCGCGGAAGGCTCGACCAGATATTCGGTCTCTGCCCGTCGCTCGTCCTCTGCTTCCGGCGGCTGGATGGGGAGCACCCGCTCCGTGTGCGGCGGGGTAGAGAGAGCCGAGTTGAAGCGGGCGTGGACGACATAGACCGCGTCCAGCCG
>JBBSMO010000152.1:0-6221 GCA_038233155.1 Longimicrobiales bacterium | reverse complement strand
GGTTTCAGCCCTCGGTCAGCGTCCAACGGAAGGGGGTCGAGATGGGGGACTCTGCCAACCCGGTAATCCGGCGCGGAGATGTGCTGCACACCGACTTCGGAATCACCGCGCTCGGGATGAATACGGACACGCAGCACATGGGCTATGTGCTGCGCGAGGGAGAATCTGAGCCCCCCGCGGGCCTGAAGGCCGCGTTCGGCAAGTCCAACCGGCTGCAGGACCTGCTGCTCGAGGAGATGGAGCCCGGCCGCACCGGCAACGAGGTGCTGAAGCGCACTCTCGAGCGGATGCACGCCGAGGAAATCGACGGCAGTATCTACACCCACCCGATTGGCGATCATGGCCACGGCGCCGGCCCGCTGATCGGCCTCTGGGACCGCCAGGAGGGCGTTGTGGGCCGCGGAGAAGTTGCACTTCGCCCGAACACCTGGTTCTCGATAGAACTGCAGGCGACCACTCCGGTCCCCGAGTGGGACGGCCAACGTGTGCGGATGGCGCAGGAGGAGGAAGCCCGGCTAGCTCCGGACGGCGAGCGCCACTGGGTGCTGAAGCGCCAGGACCAGTTTCATCTGGTGAAGTAGGGGGCAGTCGCGGGCCGCGAGTCTCGGGTCACCAGACTCCGGTCCGGGCTACACCTCGCACTCATTGGCCGCGGCCCCCCTCTCCCAAAGGTGATGGAAGGGATGAGCGGCGCACGAAGCGGCTGAGGCGTAGCATACGTTCCGCCGCACCTCGTAATACCCAGGGCCCCGCCGATCGGCGGGGCCCTTTACGGACCCCTCTCCGGCAGCACCCCCGGGTTTGCCGCGCGGGTAACTTCCCCTGCGGCCCGGGCTCGGTCGCTCTGGCGGTGGCCCGCCTGATCTCGCACCTTGGGTGAACAATCTTCCCGCTCACCCGAATCAAATTCAGGATGCTTACACGACGCGGCTTTGTCGGCGCCTCCGCGCTTGCGCTCGCTGGAACCGCGTGCGCGCCATCCATCTCCCGTGAACCCGCTACGAGTCCCTGCGTCGCGGGCGGTACGCCCCCGGGCGACGCGGTGGCGCCGGGTGCGGGCAGTTTACCACCGTCTATCGCGGTGCTCGAGTCGATGCGAGACCGTGCGCGCCCCATCACCACTGCCGAGCGGCGCGGGCGCATCGAAAAGGCGCGGCAGTTGATGCGCGAAACCGGGATCGACGCGATTCTGCTGACCGGCGGCACCTCGCTCGAATACTTCACGGGCATCCGGTGGGGAATCAGCGAGCGGCTATTCGCGCTGGTGCTCCCGGCCAGCGGGGACGCGTTCGTGGTCACTCCCGCGTTCGAGGAAGGGCGGGCGATGGAGCAGATCGCGCAGGGCCCGCTCGCCGGCGGCGCGAAGATCTTCACCTGGCACGAGCACGAAGACCCCGCCGCTCTGGTTGGTGCGGGCCTGCGGGAGCGGGGAATTGCGTCGGGTAACCTGGGGATTGAGGAAACCGTCCGCTTCGTGTTCAGCGCCGGTGCGGGCGCGGTGGCTCCGGCGCTCGAACTCGTGAGCGCCACGCCCGTTACGGCTGGCTGTCGCATCATAAAAGACGAGCACGAGCTCGCGCTGATGCGCCTGGCATCGGATGTAACGCTGAAGGCGTACGAGGCTGCCTACCGCGCTCTCGAAGAGGGGATGACGCAGGATGATTTCGCTGGCCTCGTAGCCCTCGCGCACCGGCAGCTCGGCTTTTCGGGGGGTGCCGGCGTGCAGGTGGGCGAGTTTTCCGCTCTGCCGCACGGGTCGGTGACGCCGCAGACAATCCGCGAAGGGACCATCCTGCTCATTGATGGCGGGTGCAGCGTCGAGGGTTACCGCTCCGACCTCAGCCGCACCTTCGTGCTTGGCAGGGCGACAGACAAGATGAAGCGGGTTTTTGACATCGAGCTTCGCGCACAGACCGCGGCTCTCGAAGCCGCGCGTCCCGGCGTAGAGGCGCAGGCGATAGACGCTGCCGCCCGCAAGGTGATCACCGAAGCCGGCTATGGGCCGGACTACAAGTTTTTTACGCACCGCGTGGGCCACGGCATCGGGATGGACGGCCACGAGTGGCCGTATCTGGTCAGGGGCAACACGCTGCCGCTGGCTCCCGGCATGACCTTCAGCGACGAACCCGGTATCTACATTCCCGGCGAGTTCGGCATCCGCCTTGAGGACATTCTGGTGATCACGCCGGGCGGCGCCGAATTGATGACACCGCAGAGCCCTTCGCTCGAGGAGCCGTTCGCCACAATGCCGGCCTGAGGCAACCTTCCGAATGCGGAATTCCAGTGACCAGTGACTCTCGGATTGCGACTATCGGTATGACGAGATGTTTGTGGTCGCTGCTCTTGCTGCTGCTCTGGACGCCCGCTGCCTGCGACGGGCAGACGGCGCGGCGCCCGGAGAGCTCTCTGGCTGTCGAGCGATTATCCAGTCGTGAGCCGGTGGCAGCCGGGTCCGGCTTCGCCCGGTTAGTCGCGCGTCTCTCCGAGCCGGGCGGCTTTTTCGACACGGACAACCTGATCTCGAACGAGACCTCCTACCTGCACGTGCTGGGGAAGATGCGGGAGATGGGGGTCAATGGCGGGGCGTACATCGGAGTGGGGCCGGACCAGAACTTTTCGTACATTGCGCAGATCCGGCCGGGCATCGCCTTCATCATCGACATTCGGCGGGACAATCTGCTGCAGCACCTGATGTTCAAGGCGTTGTTCACCATCGCGGATACCCGGGCCGAGTACCTCGGGCTGCTGCTGGGCCTGATGCCGCCCGCCGCGCCCGCGTTCGGCAACATGGACATCACGGAACTGATCGACCATTTCGATGCTGCCACGCCCGATGCCGCGTGGGCAGCCGCGGCTCGCGCCGCGGTGCAGCAGCAGGCGGCAGCGTTCGGCGTCCCGCTCTCCGCCGCTGATCTCGAGACCATCGGCCGTTTCCACGACAGCTTCATCCAGCAGGGGCTGGGGTTGCGCTTCCAGAGCTTCGGCCGCGCGCCGCAGCCGTACTACCCCACCTTCCGCCAGCTCCTTCTCGAGACGGACCTGACGGGGCGCCAGGCAAGCTATCTGGCCACCGAGGACGCCTTTCAGTTCGTAAAGCAGCTCCAAACACAGGACCGGATCATTCCCGTCGTCGGCGATCTCGCGGGTGATCATGCGCTGCCCGAAGTCGGCCGTGTGATCGCGGAGCGCGGCGAGCGGGTATCGGCATTCTACACCTCGAACGTCGAGTTCTACCTGATGCGCGAAGGCAGCTTTCCGCGCTTTGCCGCCACCGTGGCGACGCTGCCGCGGGACGAGCGGAGCGTGATCATCCGCAGCTACTTCAACCGGCCTTGGGGCGCGCACCCGCAGGCGGTTCCGGGCTACGCGAGCACCCAACTCCTGCAAACGGTGGACAGCTTCGCGGAGCAGGCGGCGAGCGGCAATCCCGGCGGGTATTGGGAGCTGGTAACCGAGGGATTGCTGGAGCTGCGCTGACGGCGGCAGGTAATAGGCCGCGGCTACAGCATTCCTACGGCGAACCGAGTTAGTTCACGCTCCACATGGAGTGTAGACTGGCGCTATTGGATGCAACATCTTTGTTGTAACAGGCTCATTGCAACACCCAGAAAGGTACCCAATGACATCGAACACAACTCTTGAGGAACATCGTTCGGCGCTTACAGGGGCGAGCGTTGGAGCGGGTGAGGTGGCATTCGGCAGTCGCGCAGCGCTGGCGAAGTGGATTGGGACGCACCGCAGCCAGATAACCCGCGCTGCGGGTGGGCAGGAACTCGGTGGTGAGGCGGGGTGGCGGCTTTCGGGCCTCGCGGCGGTGGTGACAGCGCTCCTCGCGATCTATGAGCCGGAGGCCGTCTCGGGTTGGCTGCAGGGCACCAATCCACATTTGGGCGACCGGCGTCCGCTCACTGTACTTGCCGATGGTGATGTCGCGGCCGTCATGGCAGCGGTGCAGGCAGCCCGCACGGGGGTGTACGCCTGAGGGCTGCCGTGCCCGGTGGTCCCGCAGCTTCGCGCACTACGTGGCTGCTTCCCTTCGGAACGCCGCGCTACGTGGAGGTATCGGACCCCGTATTGCTCCGGGCGCTATCGGTGCTCGGCATCCGCATCGGTTGAGCTGCCGGCGCCGCGACCGATCAAGAGCGCACTGTCGCTCACGAGGAGAAGGAGCACACGTTCACAAACCGCCTGCAGAAAGGGAATCGCTGCTGCGCCCGCTGCCGACTGTACGTTAGGCGGCGGGTCATTCAACGCGCGGCTGAGGTCCGCCCCCGCGGCGGAACCAACGGATGGTCCACACCAGGGCAAGTATTGTCACAGCGGTCACGACCGCGAGGTAGAGCAACGCCAACCAGAGAGCAACGAATACCGCATTGTGCGCAAGGAACCAGACGGGAAGAATCCAGCCCAGAGCCACCGCGACCCACAGCAGGAGAAGGTGTGTGCCAGCGTCCATGGAAGGAATGGTTGGGGTGAGCGGCCTCACCGGGCTAAGCCGCACCGCGTGCTGGGCCACACGCCTGCGCAAGATGGCGAGCACGCTTAGCGCTGGCAAGCTGGACTTGCTCAGCCGTCCGAGGAGCTAATCCTGGGGAGCGGTTAGGGCGCCAGCGGATCGAGTTGCTGGGCATCGGTCCGGCCCCCTTGGCCGCCGTCTCACCAGGTACAGACAGCATCCTGTCTGCTGCCGGGCACATAGAGTACCCGGCAGAAGACTACACTCCCGGCAGTGGAGCTGCGGCACTTCGTTTGTTTGATCAAGCTGGGAGCACTACATTCCCTGCGCTCATCCATTTTGATCCGCCACCCCCGCCCGCACAGCCCATGATTCCGCGTTTCTCGCTCGCGCTGTCCGTGATCCTGCTCACCGTCTCCGCTGCGACGAGCAGCGCCCAGGAAGTCACTCCGCCCGTGCCCACCGATCCTCGCCCGTGGACGTCGATCGAGCTCCCTGACCGCCCGGAGTCCGACGCGGACTCGCTATGGTACACGGTGGGCGGGAAGCGGCACGGGATCTCCTTTTTTCCGCAGATCCGGCAGCCGCAGGTCGCGTACGAGGCGGGTGAACAGTTGCGCTTCGACCGCTACCATACGGCGGACGTGATGTACACCTGGCTGCAGCGCTGGGCGGAGCAGTATCCCAACATCATAAATCTCTACGAGGTGGGACGCTCCTTCGAGGGACGGCCGATCCTGCAGGTCACGCTGACCAACAAGGAAACGGGCGAGGCGACGGAGAAGCCCGCCGCCTTTTTCGACGGCGGGCGCCACAGCGGCGAGATCACCGCGAGCGAATCGATCCTCTGGCTGCTGCAGCACCTGCTGGAAAGCTATGGCAGCGATCCACGAATCACCCAGCTCATCGACACCAAAACGCTTTACATCCGCCCGCAGAACAACCCGGACGGCGGCACGCTGTATCTCCACACCGCGCAGCGGAACCGCAGCTCGGTTCGCCCCCACGACACCGACCGCGACGGCCTGCTCGACGAAGACCCGGAAGAAGACCTGGACGGCGACGGCGTGATCTACACCCTGCGCTGGAAGGTCCGTCCGGGTGAGGAAGACAAGGGCAACGCGACGCTGGACCCGCGCGACCCGAGCGGTCGGCTGATGAAGAGCGTTCCCGAGGGGGAAGGCGACTGGCGCGTCGAGTCGGAAGGGATCGACAACGACAACGACGAGGACTTCAACGAAGACGGGATCGGCGGGCTGGACCTTCACCGCAACTATCCCGAGAACTGGCGCCCCGACAGCGGCAAAGACGCTACCGGGCGCGGCTACACCCAGTTTGGCGCGGGTGCATTCCCGCTGAGCGAGCCGGAGACGCGCAGCGTGGTGCTCTGGCTGCTCGAGCACCCGCACGTTTCGGTCGCCAACTCGATGGATACGCGCGTGCCGATGCACCTGCGCCCGCCCTCGACCTCGAAGAGTGAAGAGCGGATGTACCCCGAGGACCTACGCCTCTACGAGTACTTCGACAGCGTGGGACTCTCTATCACCAACTATCCCTGGGCGGGCGATGTGTACGAAACATACATGACGCGCTACCCCGATAACCAGACCACCGGCGACCCGACTCGCCCTTCACCGCTTTTCGGTCACGGCCCCGATTTCGGCTACTTCTACTACGGCTCGATCTGGTACGGCGACGAGCTGTGGAACAACGGCGCCATGGCCGATTACAACGACGACGGTCGCCTGGACGACGTCGACGGCCT
>JBBSMO010000151.1:0-6253 GCA_038233155.1 Longimicrobiales bacterium | reverse complement strand
CTCGGCATCATCCGCGACGCTCCGGGTACGGGGCCGAAGGCGCTCGCGCTGCGGCGCTGGACGGATGTGCTGATCGTCAACTCGGCGGAGATCCGCCGCCACTGGCTGCGTACTGCCCGCGGCTGGTCGCCAGGAGCGGTACGGGTAATTCTGAACGGCATCGGACCGGCTCCGGAGTTCCCGGCGGGGCTTCGGCAGGAATTGCGAAAGGAACTCGGCATCCCGCACGACGCGCTGCTGGTTGTCGGCATTGGGCATCTGGTGCCGCGCAAAGGATTTGATCTGTTGATCGATGCCTTTGGCCGCGCGGCTATTGCTCATGCCCACCTCCTGATCGCTGGCTTGGGCCCAGAAGCGGACGCGCTGCGCGCGCAGGCTGCGGGGCAGGGCATCACCGGGCGGGTGCACCTGGCGGGCCAGCGGAGCGACGTGCCGCGGCTCCTCGCCGGCAGTGACATCTTCGTTCTCAGCAGCCACAACGAGGGAATGGCCAATGTGATGCTCGAGGCAATGAACGCCGGCACCCCGGTGATCGCCACCAACATCAGCGGTGTAGCCGCCGCCCTCTGCGCCGGTGCGGGAGCAAGACCGGCCGGGTGGGTCGTCCCCCCCGCCGACCCGGCCGCGATGGCGCACGAGCTGCGCACCGTGGCGGAGCTGCTCGCCAGCGACTCCGAAGCCGTCGCAGTACGCACGAGGGAGGCGCGTCGGCGCACCGCGCGGGATTTCGGCATCAACCGGATGATAGACGAGGCCGAAGAGGTGCTCTTCGGGGAGCCCGGCACTGTCACTCCCCTCTGATGCTGCGCTACCCCGCGGACCGCGTCTGCATTGTGCTGCTCACCGGCCTCGGTGACGTTGTGCACGGCCTGCCGGTCGCCAATGCTCTGAAGCGCGACGACCCGCGGCGGCACATCACCTGGGTCGCCGAGCCGATGCCTGCACAACTTCTGGCGCATCACCCCGCCGTCGATGAGCTCGTCATCTTCCACAAGCGCGAAGGATTGCAAGGCGTGCGGAGGCTGTGGAGGGAGCTGCGCGGGCGCGAATTCGATCTCACTCTGAACTTCAACATTTACGGCAAGAGCATCTTCCCCACATTGTTTTCTGGCGCGCCGCACCGGGTTGGATTTGACCGTGCACGCACGCGCGACGGTGTCTGGCTGGCTTCGAACCACCACCTCGAGCCGCGGCCCCGCGCGCACACCCAGGATATGTACCTCGAGTTTCTGGAGCACCTGCGGGTGGACGATCGCGCCGTCGAATGGCGGATCGCCGCGACGGCAGCCGAGATAGCGCGGGAGCGGGAGCTGCTGCGTAGCTTGGGGGACCGGCCGGTCGCAAGCATGGTGATTGCGTCCTCGCGAGCGGTAAAAGACTGGGATGCGCGACGCTACGCAGAGGTCGCCGATGCGCTGTCAGAGCGGTTCGGGTACGGTGTGGTTCTGGCCGGCGGCCCGTCCGCGCGCGAGCGCGAGACCGCGGCGGCCATCGTTGCGAACGCCCGCTCCAATCCGCTGCTTGCCCTCCGCGATAGGGTCGGCAGCATCACCGCGCTGTTGGCCGGAAGCCGGTTGGTCATCTCGCCGGATACCGGCCCGCTGCACATCGCCCGCGCGCTGGGTGTGCCGGTGATCGGCCTGTACGGCCACACCAACCCTTGGCGCGGCGGGCCATGGCGCAGCTTTCACGACCTGATCATCGACCGCTACACCGAACCGGGCGAGGAGCCGGACCCCAGCCTCTTCGCCGCCAAACGGGGGCGCATGGAGTTGATTACCGTGCAAGACGTGCTCGGTCGAGTGGAACGCGCGACCGAGCGGTACGTAGATCTCGCCGCGCCTCTCCCGGCCCGCCTCGAGGTGGCGGGCGAGGCAACCCCCGGCCGCGGCGATACGGCCGCGCTCCAATCGCTATGAAGAAGCCGACGTTGCAAGACCGGGCCGAATACGCAGTCGCACGTGCGCTGCAGGCAGCTATAACCGCATTGTCGGATGCAAGTGCGGATCGCGCCGGGGCGCAGTTCGGGAGTTGGGTCCGCAGCCCACTCGGCATCCGCAAAAGGGTCGTTGCAGACAATCTCCGCAGCGCATTTCCGGCAGCAAGCGATGAGTGGATCGAGGCTACGTCCGAGGGGGCCTTCGAGCACCTTGGCCGGGAAGCAGCCGCAATTTTGCGGCTCTCGCGCCTTCCTCCGGAAAGGGTGGTGGAACGCACGGACCTGATAGGAGAGGACGACCTGCGGGCGGAACTCGGGAACGGGCGGGGCGCAATCCTTTTTACGGGGCATTTCGGAAACTGGGAAGTGGGCGCGGCGGCCATTGCGGCGAGAGGAATTCCAATGCACGCGGTGACCAAGCGGCTCCGCAACCCGCTGGTGGACCAGCGGCTGGGGGAAACGCGTCACCGCCTGGGCATTCAGACCATCTCGCACGGAAAGGCACCAAGGCAGGTACCGCGCGCGTTGCGCCAAGGGCATGTGGTAGGGATCGTAGGCGACCAGGATGCCCGGGCTTCCGGGCTGTGGGTCCCCTTTTTCGGCCGCGACGCCTCTACCCATCGCGGGCCCGCCCTCTTCGCGCGGCGGCTCGGGTCGCCCCTTTTCGCCTCCTTCGTGACGCGGCTGCCCGGCACCCCGCCCCACTACCGCGTGCACCTCGACCAGATCAGCGTGCCGGAAACAGGAGATCTCGAGGCCGATCTGCAGGCGGCCACCGAGGCGCTGCATGAGCGATTGGAAGCCGCGATCCGCGAGCACCCCGAACAGTATTTCTGGTTACACAAACGCTGGAAGACGCCGCCGCCGCCGGAACCCAGCAATCCACGAAACGGTACAACCGGCGCGGAAACCCGAAGCAATCTGTCACACCGGCGCAGCGAGGGCGCTTGATCTACATCTGTATCCCCGCGTACAACGAAGCACCCACGATCGGTGTAATCCTGTGGAGAATTCGCCAGGTGATGGTCGAATTCCCGCGGGACTACCAGATCCTGGTGGTCGATGATGCATCTACCGACGCGACGCAAGAAGTGCTCGCTCCGTATGCACGTGTCCTGCCGCTGACCGTCCTCCGCAACCAATCGCGGCAGGGCTATGCGCCTGCACTCGAGCGCGGGGTACGCGAGGCGGTTCGCCGGGCGACGCACGCACGCAGAGATACGGTAGTCACGCTGCAGGGTGATTTCACGGAAGCGCCGGAAGACATTCCGGCGCTCGTAAAGAGGATTGAAGGCGGTGCGGACGTGGTCGGCATAGAAGCGAGCGAGATTCCATCGGGCGTGTCTGCCGCAATGCGTTGGACGCGGCGCAGCTCGCCGTGGCTGCTGCGGCGGGCGGCGCTGCCCAGCCAGATCCGCGACCCGTTGTCCGGTTTCCGTGCGTACCGCGTTTCAGTGTTGAAGAAGGCGCTTCGCGGGGCGAATGGGAACCCTCTTCTCCAATCCAACGGTTGGGCGGCGAATGCGGAGCTGTTGCTCGCCGCCGCGCCCCATACGGACCGGTTCGATGCCGCAGTGGCGGAGCCGCGCGAGCCGAGGCGGCAGCGCAGCACAAGGTTTAGAACCTGGCCGGAACTGAAAAACCTTTGGGACCTGTCCCGCCGCGCGCCTCGCGCCGCAGCGAACCCGGTTCCTTCTACAGATACAGAATCATGAATGCAAATCACTTTCGACGACTCGCCTGCGTCTTCGGCTTCGCCGGGTTGACGGCCGCGGCGGCTCCGAACATTCTCGCGCAACGGGCGGCAGTGGCGGCACAAACGCTCGGTCTATCAGAGGTTGCCACAGTCCCGTTCGGCGTCGGGGAGCACGCCCGGTACCAGGTGAAGCTCGGAGCGCTGAATGTGGGGGAAGGCTCGATGCAGGTACTCGGCGCCGAGACCGTCGACGGTCATTCCACCTACCGTACAAGGCTGAAAGTCGCCGGCGGCATCCCCTTCTTCCGGGTGAACGACACCTTTGAATCGTGGATCGATGTCCGCGGGCTTTTCTCGCGGCGGTTCAAACAGGACCAGAATGAAATCCGCCACAAGCGCAAGCGGAGCTATGACTTCTTCCCCGAGCGGCGCGAGTATCTGCGTACGGACAACGGAACGACGGGGACGCTTCCGACCTCGAAGCCGCTGGATGATGTGTCCTTCCTGTATTATGCCCGCACGCTCCCCCTCCGGGTGGGCGACACCTACACCTTGAACCAGTACTTCAAGGACGACGGCAACCCGGTCATCCTCAAGGTGCTCCGCAAGGAAACGGTTCGGGTGCCCGCTGGCACCTTCGAAACCATCGTCGTCCGCCCCATCATCAGCACCGACGGGCTGTTCGGCGAGGGCGGGGAAGCGGAGGTCTACTTTTCCGACGACTCCAGACGTATCATGGTGCAGATGCGCAGCAAGGTGCCGCTGGTGGGGTCCCTCAGCCTGCATCTAGAGGAGTACGAAGCGGGCGAGCCGTTCGCAATGGCAAGCGAACCGCGCTGAACATCCCGGCTATCCGACCCGTGGCCGGGTGCCGGCTCCGGCTACCGTGTTGATCACGATCTGGTTGAAGGCTTCCGCGGCGTCGAACTGAAGCGCGTGAGCAGCGCCCGGTACGAGCGAGAACTCGCCAGCGGGTAACAGGGCTGCCAGCCGGCGCGCGAATGATCGGGACACCACAGGGTCACGGGTGCCGACCACTACCAATGCGGGTGCCGCGACCTGTGGCGCGGTTTCGAGCACGTTGTCGCGCATCGCCGCGCGCCAGGTGCGCCAGTAGCGCGGGAGCCCCGCGGCGAAGTACGCCTTGGCGATGATCGGGAAGAGCGGCCAGGGCTCGCGCGTCGCATCCAGCGCCAGGCGCAGCGCCTGGCCGAAACTTCCGACCTCCGGGTCGCCGGTGGGCGCGGCGAGAATCAGACCTTGTACGAGTGCGGGGTTGATGATCGCCAGCCGAAGGACAGACTGGGCGGAGACTGAGTGCCCTACGAAGGTCGCCCGGCCGATCCCCATCTCCCGGCATAGCTGGCTGAGAAACCGCGCCTGCAGCCCGATGGTCGTCGCGGCGGGCGCGCCCCGTGTATTGCCGAAGCCCGGCAGATCCGGCGCAATGACCCGGAAGCCGCCGGCAGCCAAAGGCGGTGCATTCCGCCACCAATAGTCCGCAGACATTGCCAGCCCGTGCACCAGCACCAGCGCCTCTCCCCGCCCTGCCTCCCGGTACCGGACCCGCCACCGGCCGACCCGCGCGGTGCGCTGGCGGGACCATTGCGCGGCGGCCCGGCCGAGCGCTTCGCCGGCAGGGTCGCTCAACGCGCGTTCCCCTTGGCGAGAAAGCCGAGCACGACCCGGTTGAACGCTTCGGGTTGGTCTACCATCACATTGTGGCCAGCGCGCGGGAGCCGGACTAGCTCGGCCCTGGGTATCGCCTCGCGCATTATGCGCGCGTGCGCGACCGGGACCAGGGGGTCACGCTCACCCCAGACCAGCAGGGTACGTGCTTCGATCTTCGGGAGCAGCGGGCGAACATCATCTCTCAGAATGTTGCCGAACGCCTGTACCAGCGAGTGCGGCCCCGCTGCCAACGCATCGCTCACAATCGTGGAAAAGAAGAGCGGATCGCCCCAGCGCGTGGGCGGCACCACCCCGAGGGCGAAGCGCGCGAGCTGCGGCATCGAGACCGGGCGGGGGATTCCGGCCGCGGCGACGAGTACCAGTCGAGCTACGCGTTGCGGGTGCCGCGCCGCCAGATGGATGGCAATCTGCCCGCCCATCGAGTGCCCTACCACGTGCGCCCGGGAGTGGCCGGTTTCATCCAGCCACTCTGCGAGTACGGTGCCGATTTCGCCGGGCGTGGGCAGCTTGCCAGGGCAGCGGGTGCGGCCGAAGCCGATCACATCCGGAACCAGAACCCGGTACTGTGCGGCTAGCGCGTCAATGTTGCGGTGCCACCATCGCGACGAGCCAGACAGTCCGTGAATGAGTAGCACCGCCTCGCCACGCGCATCACCCGCTACGAGGGCGTGAATGCGGTAGGGCGAAATTTCGACGGGCTGGGCGGCGAGTGGCAAACGTCTTTTGGCGAGGGCGGGCGGCGGCGGGCGAAGTTTGTGTGTAGCCCGCCGCAACAGCCACGCCTGCGCACGCAGCGGCGGCACCGCGGTTGAAAACCCGGTACCTTTCTGTTATAATCCACGACTGTTCAGGCGATATACATACCAGGATCTTCCAGGAGGAATTTTGAGCAAAGGCAATCGTCATGTTACGACGGATATGGATCT
>JBBSMO010000150.1:0-6287 GCA_038233155.1 Longimicrobiales bacterium | reverse complement strand
GCCGAGTCCAGCCGCAGCCAGCGCTCGATGCGGGCGGCGCTGACCCCCGCGGCCGCGAGGGCGCGGCCCGGCGTCCGATCGAAACGGTGCGGATACCGAACCATGAGCGGCAGCACGGCGAGCCAGAAGCGCTCGTCGGTCTCACGGATGCCATAGCGTTCCACGACGTTCCAGAAGTCCTGCGGCGGAATCGCCTCATCATCCGCGTCCAAGCGGCGGAGAACGGCGCGCGGCCCACGCCGCAGTGCGCCTACGTAGCCGGCGATGCCGAGGACCTGATCGCGGAAGCCCCGGGGCTGCGACGTTTCGGGTGCGCTGTCCGATGTGGGCCGCTGCTCCGGCGGAGCGGCGGCTGCCTGTGCGGTTTCGGTCATGCGGGTTGCTCCTCCTCTTCTTCCGTGGTTTCCATTGCCAGCTCGATTTGTGGGTCCGTCTCCGGCTCGGCATTGCCGGCTTCTCCGCGCAGCTGCGCGAGCTTCCACTTCAGGTATGCCTCCGCCGAGGTTTCCCGCTCCCAGCGGCGGCCGGTGCTGCTGGGCAGCATGCCGAGCGAGGTGCGAAAGATTTCCTCGGCCTGCTGGGACAGCCACTGCGCCCACGGCAGCGCGCAGTTCTCCTCGTCCCGCTTTTTTGCCGCGGCGGCGTCCCACAGGTGCTCCAGGTACGCCGCGTCCGCGCGCTGCTCCAGTTGAGCCGCGAAGGCGTCGGTTTTGCCCGCGTCGCCGTCGCGGGGCCGCAGCTCTCCGTTGAGCAGAATGCGGGCGGCACCGCGCAGCGCTCCCTTGGCATTCTTGACGGTTTGCAGCATCTGTTCGTGCGCAAAGCGAACGGGTTCGGGATCCGCGAACAGATCAGCGCTGTCCGGCGGCAGCAGCACCTCGCGGCGGTGAAAGCCGCCGGTCTTTCCCTGCTCATACGCGGTTCCCGCGAAGACGACGCGCAGCTCCGTTCCCTCGTCGTCTCCCCGGGCCGCAAGCACCTGCACGCTGGGCGAAGGCGTTCCGTTCTCCTCGGCGGGGAAGAGCAGACGGACGACTTCCGTGTAGTCGTAGCCCTTGCGCAGCGTGCCACGGACTTTGGGCGCACCTGTCTTGGGATCGGGGACCAGCGGGGTGAGCGGGTCCCCCAGCACACCGCCGTCGGTGTGATCCCGCACACGCCCAGTATCGGTCGGGCGAAACCAGACGGTGCGGAAGATTTCGCCTTCGGGCGCACCCAAACGAATCATCCGGGCGACGGGGATGAACGCAGGGTCCAGCCGCTCGGACGCGAGTTGATCCCTCCCGTTCCACGGCTCCGCCCAGAGCGCCCAGACCTGGCCCTGCAAGCCACGGGCGACGTTCGCCCAGCCGTCCAGCACCACCCGCACGTCGTGCCGAAACGTTTCACCGCCGGAGCCGCCGATCCGGGCGCCCATGAACGGGGTGCCGCTCCCCGCGCCCGAGCGGGAGCCGAGAAGCTGCGTCTCAGAGTTGCCGCGCCCGCCGAAGATGGCGCTGAGCTGGTATTCGATCAGCGCATACGCCGTTTGCTCGGGCGTGAGTTCACGCGCCACATCGGCTTTGCGCTCATGGTTCTTGCCACCGATGGTGCTGGTGAGCAGCCCCAGCGAGTTGGGTTTGTAGTTGTTGCCCGTGCCTGGCGCCGCCCCGTCCGGCGTGGGGATCTGCAGGAACCCCGGCTTGGCGGCGTCTGGTTGATAAAGCTTCCACGCACCCTCGGGCGCGAGTGCGGCAAGTGTCTCCCCGATATCGGCGGCCAACGCGTTGGACTCACGGCTCTGCGCCTGCTCTACGCTCCACCCGAGCTCGTGCAGCACCTTGGCGGCGCAGCGAACCCAGAAACGCCAGATATAGCCGCGTTGTTCGGCGGACAGCTCCACGAAGCTGTCGACCTCGTCACCGGCAAGCAGCCGCGCCAGCAACGCGGGGAGGGTCAGCGCTCGGGTGTCGGATCCCCGCCGGACGGTGAAGAGCGAATCGGTGAGCAGGTCGGGACCGGGGGATGGGCTTGGTTCGTCCATCGGCAGGGCAGGCTCGGGAGAAAAGGGCGGCCGCGGCGCGGCGTGGAAGACATCAGCAAAGGTAGCGCACCCCTCTGACAATCAGCCGCAGCGCGGCAGAGAGGAGTGCAGATGCGCCGGCGCCCGGGGTTGGACCCCGAGGTTTGTCCATAGTCGCGACCATGCAAGCCGGTGCACCTACCCCCGCTGTCGCGGGGATCTGACCAAGGGCAGACTGTGATCGAGCACTTCCCCTGGGCTACACCCACGTATCCGCAAAAAACGAGAATGGTGGGTAGATCGTTATCTAGCACATCCCCATTGTGTAGCGTGGATCAGTGGATGTCAAGGGGGCCGTTGCACCCGCCATTCATTGCGGCTCCTCCCACGGGTTCAGCAGCGGCACGCCGCGATCAGCACAGTCTCTGGTGTTGCGGGTCACAAAGGTCAGCTCATGGGCGGCGGCGGTGCCGAGCAGCAAGCCGTCGATCACCGGCAGCTCCCGGTTTGCACGACGCGCCTCCGCGGCGAGTCGGCCCCACGCGAGTGCCACCCGGTCGTCCACCGCGAGAAGTCGCCCGAGAAACTGCCGTGGTAGCTCCGTGCGTAGCCAGGATTGGAGCCGCTGTCGCTTCCTGCTGTCGGGGAGAAGGCCGACTCCCTTTTCGATCTCGCCCAGCGTGAGTACGCTGAGGCTCAGGTCCAGCGGCGACTGCGCCTCGAGCCAGGCGAGCACATGCGGATCGGGCCGCGGTTTCGCAGGCTCGGACAGCACGTTGGTGTCCAGCAGGTAGCGCATGGCAAAAGGTTCAAAGGTCGGCGTCGCGTCCGAAATCCCGCTCTCGCCCGAGGTCCAGCTCTCCGTCGCGAAGAAGCGCGGCGAGCGGCGAACGCCGCAGAAACTCGACCACGCCGCCCGGTGTGGTCAACCGCTCGTACTCTTCGGCGCTGAGGACCACGACCGTGTCCCGGCCGTTCTTGGTTACCAGTTGCGGTTCATGCGCCGCCGCTCGGCGTACCACTTCGCTGAACCGGTTCTTGGCATCCTCAAGCTTCCATCTGTGCATTTGCTCCTCCCTATGCCTGGCCAGACTGGACAGAGGGAAAATAGATTGGGGCTTGCTCCACAGCAACCGCACGGGTTTGTCACCCGAGTACCCAGCGTGAAACGCTTTCACGGGAGAACCCCTTGAGCCCTTTCTCCGTACCGCCGCACCGCTTCTGGGCCAAGCTGCACCCGCGCAAAGATCCCACGGAGTGGCACCCGCTGATCGCCCACTCGGCCGATGTGGCGGCGGTCATGGAGCGGCTGCTCCGCCCCGATTCCATCCTCGCCCGGCGGTTGGCGGCGGCGCTGGGGGTGGACACCCTGACACCGCGGCAGCGGGCGCAGATGGTGTTTTGGGCGGCGCTGCACGACATCGGCAAGACGAGCCACGGCTTCCAGAGCAAAGCCGGGCGCGTGCCGGAAGATCGACGCTGGAAGAACCTCGATCGTGGGCACGTGCAGGTGTTTCTCCAGTCCACGGGCTATCCGCCGCTCCGCGATCTGCTGCGCACGGAGCTGCTGCCGCAGCTGGGGCACGACTCGCGCGAGACTTCGGATCTTCTGCGCACCATCATCTCCCATCACGGGCGGCCGTTCGCGCCGGGTGGTAGGGACAGTCAACACGCACTCTGGAAACCGGATTCCACGAGCGGCCGGGATCCGCTTGCGGAGGTGCGCCGAATTCTGTCCTACGCCTTCACGTGGAGCGGGCTGAGAGCCGCTGAAGGGGATCCGCTCCCGCCCACATCGCCCACGTTCACCCACGTGTTCGCCGGTGCGCTGACACTGGCCGACTGGATCGGCTCCACGCGCGGCGCCTTTCCGCTGACGCCGTGGGCGGACCCGGAGCCGGACCGCTACTGGACGGAAGAAGCCCAGCCGTGCGCCGCCGATGCCTGCGCGCGCATCGGCGTGGTACCGCGGACGGTGGCTATGGATTTGACGGGCCTGCCGCTCCTGGCGCAGCTCTTTCCCGACGTGTTCGGCGGGACGTCGCAGAGCGAACCGAGCGGCAACACCCCCACCGATCTGCAGCTTCACGTCGGCACTATGCCGCTGCCAGAGCCCGGCACCCGCCTGCTGATCGAGTCCGAGACCGGGAGCGGCAAAACCGAAGCGGCCCTCGCGCTCTACGCCCGCCTGCGCGCAGCGGGGCTGGCGGGCGGGTTGATGTTCGCGCTCCCCACCCGCGCCACCGCGAGCGCCATGTACCAGCGGGTCGGCGCAGCGCTGGCCGGCATCTACCCGGACGGGGAGCGGCCCACGGTGGCGCTCGCCGTCGGTGGGCAGCAGCCGCGTGCGGAGTCGAACGAGCCTCTGGTGGGTCAGCAGCCGGACACCTACCCGGACGAGCCGGAGCTCGAGAGCTGGGCGTCGTCGCACAACAAGAAGTTCCTCGCCGCGGAGATCGTGGTCGGTACGGTAGACCAGGTGCTGCTCGGCGGCTTGCCGGTGAAGCACGCGCACCTGCGGCTCGCCGCGCTCAGCCGCCACCTGCTGGTGGTCGACGAGCTGCACTCCTACGACCGCTACATGGCCGAGGTGCTGCGGCGCGTGCTGGAGCTGCACATCGCCGCGGGCGGCATCTCGGTCTTCATGTCGGCCACCCTTTCCGACGCCGCACGCACCCAATTCGCGCGCAGCTCGGACTCCGCCCCGGGCGACGCGCAGATGCATTCGTGGGAGGAGGCGTACCGCGCGGTTCCCTACCCGGCGCTCGTCACCCTCGCCCCGGGCGCGGAGCGATGGACCTTTTACGCGCTCGCCTCCTGGGGAGCCCCCAAAAGTGTCGAGTGGCGAGTCACGGAACCCGAAGATGCGCGGGCGCAAGCGATCACCGCAGCTCGGGCCGGTGCGCGCGTGCTGGTGCTCTGCAACACCGTCCGGCGAGCGCGGGACGAAGTGCGAGCGCTTCGCGACGCCGGTCGCACAGCACTGCTCTGGCAGCCGCCCAGCGCGAATCCGGATCATACGCCGCCGTACCACTCCCGCTACACACTCCCCGATCGACTCGCGCTCGATGCGGCAGTGACGGCGCGGTTCGGCAAGAATGCCGCGGCGGAACCCGGCGGCGTGATCCTCGTCGCCACGCAGGTCGCCGAGCAGTCGCTGGACGTGGACTTCGACCTGCTGGTCACCGACCTCGCACCCGTGGACGTTTTGCTGCAGCGCATCGGGCGACTGCACCGTCACCGGGCGCGCGATGAGCATCGTCCCCCCGGCTATCGCTCTTCGCGTGCCCTGGTGATTTCCCCCGAAGGCGGCAGCTTCGCGCCGCATCTGCAGCAGGATGCGATCGATCTCGGCTGGGGCAAGAAGCGCCCGTACCGCCACTTCGCCGACGGCGAGCTGACGCTGCGCGCTATCGCCAACAATCCGACGATCGCCATCCCCGCCGACAACCGTCGCCTGGTTGAAGCCGTGTATCATGCGGACGCGCGCGAGCCGCTGTGGGCGGACCCCGCATGGGACCGAAAGATGCTCGACACCGCCAGCGCGGAACGCAACCTCGCCTGGATGGGGCAGCAGGCGGCGCTGGATTTCGGTGTCACCTACACCGCGAATGCCCCTGCCTTTACCGCCGCGCAGGAGAAGAAGGTTCGCACCCGGCTCGGCGACGAGACCATCCGCGTCGAGCTCGACGGCGAGGTGCACTGCTGGTACTCGACACCGGAGCCCCCGGTGCGCTCGGTAGATCTGCCGCTCTGGATGCTTCCAAGAGATTCGGACGGCCAGATAGTGGCCGAAGAGCCCGTCATACTGCCGGAGGAGGACGGGCAAACTCGCTTCCGCCTAAAAGATCGCGTCTACCAGTACGCTTCGGATGGGTGGCAGTGGAACAGGTCTTAATCGTTGGTCTCGGGGATTAGAACGAACGCCCGCCCATCGACTACCTGCGCCCAGGATCCAGATCGTCAGGGCGAGGCAGGTCGGTTTCCTGGGCGTGATTCGTCGTCACCAGTCCTCGTGGAAAGCTCTCCTCTTTCACGTCGACGCCGCCTGGATCCGCCGCGCCAGCTCCCCCGTCTCCTCCGACGGCCGCGAGCTGCTCGCGCAGCGAGAGGGCGACCGAGATGGGCAAGCCGATCACTCGCCGCGCAGAGTTCTTCCAGCGCCTCCAATCGGTCGCGCACGCTCAATCCGAGTGCGCGACGCAGTTGGGCACGGCGGTTCCCTTCCCAGGTCGCGGCCTCCCAGCCGGATCCCATATCCCGCTCACTCATTTCGCCTCAGCTC
>JBBSMO010000149.1:0-6289 GCA_038233155.1 Longimicrobiales bacterium | reverse complement strand
TCGGGCTCGCCGAGGTGGACGAAGAGCAGGTTCGGCCGCTCCTTGCCAAGGTAGTGTTCGACCCGGCCAACGATATGCTCAGCGCTCCACTTCTCCCCGCTGTCCGGCGCCTCGGTGTGATCCAGCGTGTTGGGCACCTGCAGGTGGTGGAGCTTGGGCTTGCTGAAGAAGGCGGCGGTTTCGAGGCCGGCGTCGTTGGCACGGCCGAAGATGGTGGGGACCTCGACGGTTCCGTGTACGGCCGTCCGATCGCTGTTCCAAATAATTCCGTGCCGGGCTGGCCCGACACCGGTGAGCATCGAGGTATGCGAAGGCAGCGTGCGGCTCGGCATGATCGTCTGCGCGTCCAGCGTGTAGCTCCCCTCTCGCATCAGGCGCTCGAGCGTTCTGGCGCCGAATCGTTGGATGGCGTCCGGCCGCAGCCCGTCGATTGAGATCACCACGATGTGCTCCGTGCGGAGCGAGGAATCGGGGAGCGCCAGGGTGGGTGCAGGCCCGGGTGCCGGTGAAGCTACGAGGGAGGCGGTCGCGGTGAAGGGGCTAACGCTGAGCAGAAGGCCGAGCAGCGAAGTGCAGACGAGGGTGGGACGGCCGACTAGCTGCATAGGGAGCTCCGGGTATGGGAGATTGGCGAGGACAGGTGATGCAGCGGCGGCACGGCGTCCGTTCCGCAGCACCCTGCGGCGTCGTAACTATTAGTCGCGGTTGATGTTGGAGCCGCCGGTCATCCCGAAGCGGCTGCCGAAGGTTACACTCGAGAGCGGACTGGAAGTTCCGGCTGTCCCGGCCCGACGCTGGCCCGCTGTCGGGGGGTCTGATTACCTTTACCGGGTTCGAATCGTCTGAAACCCGCGACCCCGCTCCAGTGACGCTGCAACCCCATCTTCATTTCCTCGGCTGGCATCGCCCCGCGCTTCAGCTTGCCGCGTCTATTCTCGCGGACCGCTACGCCGCGGACGGCGAGCTGCGGATGAGCGCCGCCACGGTCGCGGTGCCGGGCGGCCGGGCCGGGCGGCGCCTCAAGGAGCTGTTGCTCGAAGAGGCCGGGAACCGCGGGTTGCGACTGCTGCCGCCGATGATCACCACCGTGGGCCAGCTGCCGGAACTGCTGTACGCACCGCCGTTTCCGCTGGCCGGGGACGCGCTTTGCAGGCGCGTATGGATGCGAAGCCTGCGCGACCTGTCGGCCGGCCGGCGCGAGCGGCTCTTCCCCGCGCCGCCCGCCGCGGCCGACGTGCGGGGGTGGGTGACGCTGTCGCGTGTGCTCGAGCGGCTGCACACTGAGGTGGCTGCGGGCGGCCACCGCTTCGATGATGTGGCGGCCTGCTGTACGGGCGGGTTCCTCTTCTGCGATCAGGAGCGCTGGCAGGTGCTCGATGAGCTGCAGCGCGACTACGAGGCGCGGCTCCGCTCGCTTGGGTTCGTGGATCGCGAGCTGGCGCGGATGGACGCGCTGCGGTCCGGCGAGTTGCGGTTGGACGTTCCGCTCTGGCTGCTCGGCGTCGCGGAGATGCCCGCACTGCTGCGGGCGATGCTGCTCGGCGCGCAGGGGTCAGGCGGCATCGATGTTCTTGTCCACGCGCCGGAATCCGAGCGAGAGGGCTTCGACGAACTCGGCAGCGTCCGGCCGGCGCGGTGGCTCGAGCGCGAGATCCCCCTCGATGAAGCCCGGCTGGCGGTGCGCGATCGCCCGGCCGACCAGGCGCGGGAGGCAATCCGGGTGCTCGGCGAGCAGCCAGGACGCTTCTCCGCGGACGAAATCACCATCGGAGTGGCGGACCCCGAGCTGACGCCGTTCCTTGCCGGTGCGCTGGGCGACGCGGGCGTTCCCGTGCGTGACGCCGCGGGAACGCCGCTCGGCCGCACCGCCCCTTTCCGCTTTCTCGAGGCGGTGGCGGACCACCTCGGCGGCGGCTTCGGCGAGCTGGCGGCGCTGGTGCGCCACCCGGATGTCGAGCATTGGCTGAACTCGAGCGCGTCGGGCGGAGAGTGGGACGAACCCGAGCCGCCGGAGTGGCTGCCCGCGCTGGACCAGCACCACGGCGACCATCTGCCCGCGCGCTTCGACGCGCCAGGCGCTGAGGGCAGCGGTGGCGGCACGGTGGGCATGCTGTGCGCGCTGCTCGATGGGGAGCTGCTGCGGGAGCTGCAGGGCTCGCGCCCCTCCGCGGAGTGGTGCGAGGCGATCGTCGAGCTGCTGATCCGGCTGTACGAGACGCGGGCGCTGGATGCCGGCGACGCGCACTACCGCCGCTGCATCGCGGCGTGCCGCGAGATTGCGGATGCTGCCGCCGCCATCCAGCGTCTGCCCGCGCGGGTGGACGAGCCGTGCGCCCCCGCCGACGCAATCGCCCTTCTGCTGGACGAGGCGATGGCTGCGACCATCCCGCCGGAGGCCGACGCGGCGGCCGTGGACATGCTCGGCTGGCTCGAGCTGCACCTGGACGACGCACCGCTCTGCATCATCACCGGCTTCAACGAGCCTTTTCTGCCGGTGTCGGTGTCGGCGCACGCGTTTCTCCCGAATGCATTGCGCGCCGGGCTCGGGCTGGCCGACAACGAGCGGCGGTACGCGCGCGACGCCTATCAGTTGACGGCCATCCTCGAGTCGCGGGCGCACGTCCGGTTGATCGCCGGGCGCCGCACCGCCGCCGGAGATCCGCTGCGCCCAAGCCGCCTTATGCTGGCGGTGAACGGGCCGGCGCTCGCGGAGCGGGTGCAGCGGTTCTACGCACGCAATGGCGAGGCAGCGGCATCCGTTCCGCTGGCAGCCAACGCCCCCGGCGCGGCATCATCCGGCTTCCGGCTGCCGCCGGAGCCGGTGCTCGAGGGGAGGGCCGGCACCGAATCCATCTCGATCACCGCATTCCGGTCGCTGCTCGGAAACCCGTACGGCTACGCGCTCGAGAAGGTGGTGGGGCGGAGCACACCGGACGATGCCGCTCGCGAGTTGGACGGCGCGCAGTTCGGGGATCTCGCCCACCAGGTGCTCAAGGACTTCGGGCGCTCCGAGAGCGTTCGCTCGTCCGACGCGGCGCAGATCGTCCGGGCGCTGGACGCGCATCTCGACCACCACAGCCGCGAGCGCTTCGGGCACCACCCGCTGCCGGCGGTGCGGGTGCAGATCGAGCAGTTGCGGGCGCGTCTGCACGCGTTCGCGCGGTGGCACGCCGGCTGGACCAGCGATGGGTGGCGCGTGATGGCCGTGGAAGCCGGAACCCCGCACCGGGGCGTGCTCTGGGAGGTGGATGATCAGCCGGTTCACCTGCGTGGCCGCATCGACCGCATCGACCATCACCCGGAGCGCGGCGAGTGGGTGCTGTTCGACTACAAGAGCGGTGACAATGGGCGAACTCCGCAGGAGATGCACTGCAAGGGCAAAGGCGATGCGCGGCAGTGGATAGACCTGCAGCTTCCGCTCTACCACCATGTCGCGCATGCGGTGGTCGATGGCCAGGGACGTCCGGTGGTGCCGAACGACGCCACACAGATCGGGCTCGGCTACATCAACCTCTGCCGCGATCTGGATGCGGCCGGCGCCAGCTTCGCCGAGTGGAGCGATGCGGACCTGTCCGAAGCGCTCGGAGCAGCGCGGGACGTGGTGCGCCTGCTGCGCCGCAACCGCTTCGAGTTCAATGCCGCCCGCGTCTCGAAGTGGACCGACGGCGCGCTGGCGGCGCTGCTCGGCGTGGGGCAGCTCGCGGGTGACGACGAACTAGACGAGGTGGCGCAGTGAGCGCGGTCACGCAGCCGTTCGCACCTCCCGTCGAGCTGGTGCTCGCCTCGGCGGGCACCGGCAAAACGTTCCATATCTCGTCGCGCATCATCGGGCTGCTGGCCAGCGGCCACCCGCCCGAGTCGATCTTCGCGGCCACCTTTACCCGCAAGGCGGCGGGCGAGATCACCGATCGCGTGCTCGAGCGGCTCGCCGACGCGGCACTGGACGAGGAGCGGGCGCGCGAGCTGTCCAAACATGCTCTCGACGGCATGGGCGCCGAGGGTGCGCAGCCGCTCGACCGTGCCGGTTGGCTCGAGATCCTGCGGCTGGTGACGCGTAACCTGCATCGGCTGGAGATCGGCACGCTGGACTCCTACTTCGTGCGCGCGGCGCTCGGCTTCTCCCATGAGCTCGAGCTGCCGCCCGGCTGGCAGATCAACGACGAGGCGGCCGCCGGCCGGCTGCGCGCGGAGGCGCTGCAGGACGTGCTCGCGCACACCGATCGCGGCGCGGTAGTCGAGATGGTGCGGGGGCTCGCCCGTGGTGGCGCACAACGCTCTGTGCACGACGGGCTGCTCGATACCACCGAGGCGCTGCTCGCGCTGCACTTCGATGTCGATTCCGATGCGGATGCGTGGGCCGGATTCGATGAACTGGCTGCCGCGGCGGGCGCGGCGCAGCACGACCGGGAGCAACTCGCACAACGGCTGCGGTCGGCGGAGGTGCCGCTCACCAAGGCCGGAGCTCCGAACAAAAGCTGGATCGGAGACATCGGCACAGCAGCAGATCGCCTCGAGCGCGGCGACTGGTCTGCGCTCTACCAGGCGAGCCTCGGCTGCAGCGGGATCTCCGGCGACCCCGCCGAGCGCGTTCACCGCGGAGCTATGATCCCCGCCCAGCTTTGCGCAATCCTGCAGCAGGCGGCAGAGCTGGCCCGCGCGGAGCTGGCCCCGCGGCTGGCAGCGCAGTGCCGCGCGCTCGAGCGGCTGGCGGAGCGCTACGGAGAAGCGCTCGCGCGCCGGCAGCGGGACGTCGGCGGCTACCGCTTCGACGACCTCACCCGCGCCGTGGGCGGAGATGCACCGCTCGCCCGCCGCCCGGATCTGTTTTACCGGCTGGACGCGCAGACCCTGCACCTGCTGTTGGACGAGTTCCAAGACACCTCACGGGCACAGTGGCGCGCGCTCGAAGCACTCGCCGATGCGCTGCTCCACGATAGTGACGGGAGCAGCGCCGCGGTCGTGGTCGCCGACCCGAAGCAGTCCATCTACGGTTGGCGCGGCGGCGAGCCGAGGCTGGTCGGCGTGGTCGCGGACCGGTACCGGCTGCAGCGCGTTGTGCGAGCGAAGAGCTACCGGTCCAGCCAGACGGTGCTGGATTTCGTGAACCGCATCTTCAGCGATTTGACGACAAACACGGTCATGGAGGAGGTGGATGCCGGCCCTGCATTCGCCGCACGCTGGAGCAACGACTACAACGAGCATGAGGCAGCGAAGGCGCTCCCCGGCCACGTGCGCATCGTGGCAGGGCCCCGGCACGAGAACCGAAAGCCCGTACCCGAGTTCTGGCAGCGCACCGGGGAGCTGGTCGAGCGGCTCTGGCGCGACGCGCCGGGTGCGAGCATCGGTGTGCTGACCTCGACCAACGCCGCGGTAGGGCGCATCATCTTCGAGCTGCGCCGGCTCGGGGTACCGGCCAGCGAGGAGGGTGGCAACCCGCTCACGGATTCCGCCGCGGTGGCGTCGTTGCTAGCGCTGCTGCGGCTGGCGGATCATCCCGGCGACCGGGTCAGCCGATATCACGTCGCGCACACCCCCGTCGGCCTCATAGCGGGCGTGAACGATCACGCGGATGACGCCGCCGCCGCACGCGCCGCGCACACCGTGCGGCGCCGGCTGCTCGAGGATGGGTACGGGCAGACGCTGGCGGCGTTCGCCGAGCGCATCGAAAGGGATTGCGATGCCCGCGAGTTGCGCCGCGTGCAGCAGCTGGTAGAGCTCGGCTTCCGCTACGATGCGCAAGCGACGCTGCGGGTGCGCGATTTCATCTCGCTGGCCGAGAGCGAGCGCATCGAAGATCCCGTAGCGGCGCCGGTGCGGGTGATGACGGTGCATCAGGCCAAGGGTCTCGAGTTCGACACCGTCGTGCTGCCGCAGCTGGATCGCTCGCTCTGCGGGCGGACCGCTGCGTTTCATGCGTACCGGCCGGAGCCGGCGGGGGCCATCACCCGCATCTTCCCCCATCTTTCCAAGGATCTGCAGCCGCTGTTCGCCGAGATGGACGAGCTGCGCGACGCTATGCACCAGAGCGCCGAGGCGGCACTGCAGGATGCGATCGGCGGGCTGTACGTTGCGCTGACCCGCGCCCGGCACGCGGTTCACATCCTGATCGGTGCGGACGGCGACAAGGGAATTGGGACGGCGAAATCAGCTGCGAACCTCGTCCGTCGCGCGCTGGCGCTGACCGCCCGTGCGGCAGATGGCGAGGTGCTCTACGAGGGCGGAGATCCTAGCTGGCACCGCCACCCCGGGCGTGATGCGACGGTGCCGGCTGCCGAACCTGCAGCGGAGC
>JBBSMO010000148.1:0-6318 GCA_038233155.1 Longimicrobiales bacterium | reverse complement strand
GCCGCCCAACCTGTTCTACGGCACGGGCATCCCCGCCTGCATCGTGGTGATCGACAAGCAGCACGCCGCCACCCGCGACGGCGTCTTCATGATCGACGCGAGCCGCGGCTTCATCAAGGACGGCAACAAGAACCGGCTCCGCGCGCAGGACATCCATCGGATCGTGGACGTGTTCACGCGGCAGACGGAGGTGCCCGGCTACGCCCGACGGGTGCCGCTCGATGAGATCGCCGCGAACGACTACAACCTGAACCTTCCGCGCTACATCGACGCGAGCGAACCGGAGGATCTGCACGACCTGGACGCGCATCTGAACGGCGGCATCCCGGACCGCGACATCGACGCAATCCCTCGCTTCTGGCGCGTCTTCCCGCGGGTGCGCGCGGCGCTCTTCGAGCCGGCGCGCCCCGGCTACAGCCGCGCCCGCCTGCCCGTGCGCGAGGTGAAGCCTGCGATACTGAACCACCCCGACTTCCACGCCTTTGCCGAGCAGATCGGGGCGCGGTTCCGCGAGTGGCGGGCGGCGCACGAGCCGGCGCTCCGCGCAATCGGCGTCGGCGACAGCCCGAAGGCGCTGATCCACGAGCGGGGGCGAGCGCGGCAGGCGCTGGTCTTCGCGCTGCAAACGCCGGAGAATGCTACCGCGGAACTGCGGCGCGTTCTCGACACCCTCTGCGCCATAGCCCGGGCGCGCGGACTGACGGAGGAGAAGCTCGACGAAGAACTTCTCGTTGGAGAGTAGCAGTCGGCGGGCGGTACGCGACACCAACGTTCTCATCAGCGCCGCTCCTTCCACGCGCGGCACTCCTCGCGAGGTTCTCCTCCGGGTGGCGGAATGCGGGGTTGTGCTTACCTCCGTCGATTCGGCTGAGGAGTTTGTCACGCGTCTTCGCCGCCCGAAGTTCAATGCTCTAGCTGGGCGTGCGTTCGGACGCATGATAGACCGGGGGACAGAATACAGGAAGGTCAGGATGCACACTGGACCCTCGGGCAGGATACTGGCGGAGGCCTTTTCATGCGCCGAATCGTCTGTTGGCGAGTAAATGAAATATGAACCTGGTTGATGCTGATACTGCCAACGCCCTGAAAGCCGTTTATGCCGGCTTCTCAGAGCCGACCCAGAAAGCCATAGAAGCCGCCGTGACGAAACTCGCCACAGCAGCTGCTGGCAGCTTATTTAATCGATTCTGGACCCGCTTTACGGGCAGCAGAGACGAGCAGGTTCGGCAGCTTGCTTTGAGGAGTGCGGTAGCGGCTGCCCTTGCCGGGCGGAGCGACCTGGACGCAATTGGTCTGACAACTGTATTACGTCGTCAGCCCTTTGCCGGGGTGATCACCCGCGTTCTGCAGCATCCGGAGGAGGAGGTAAGCGCGGCAACGGTTCAGGGCGCCTTCGCAGAGTCGATCTACGATCTGAGGAGCATCGGAATTGATGAAGTCGCTCTGGTTGAAGATATACGGACGCGCTTCCTCTATGAGCTTCGCACCGGCCCGACCGGCGAAGCAAAGCTGATGTACGTCGGCACCCGTGCAGAGCAGACTTACCAGCGTGTCGTTCGCGCGGAGGCTGTTCAGGAACAAATATTGAATATTTTGTCCGCTCCCGTGGCGACTCACGACTTTGCAGAGGATACCGATGATTGCGGTCCTTGGCAAGCCCGCCTTGATGAAGCTAAGGCGCTGTACGAGGCAGGAGCGGTGCGTAGCGCACTGCGGATGTGGGAACGACTGCGAGACGAAGTCACATCAGGCAATGCGAGCCCCCAACTCCGGGCAAAGATCTACAACAATACTGGTGCGGCATTTGTAGAGCTGGACTGCCCAGGAAAGGCGATCGAAGCATTTCGGATGGCGCTCGACTACGTGCCAGAAAGCGCTGATTACCTCGCTAATCTCGCTCAGGCTGAACTAGTGGCCGGACGGAGGCGGAATGCACTACGGAATGCTGATCGGGCACTTGCTCTCGACCCGAAGTCTCGGATCGGCTGGTCGGTCCGGATTCAAACCTCAGAGTTGCCAATCGACGAGGATTGTATCCCGCAGGAGCTACGGGAACACCCCCAAATTCTCGTGGCGAGTGCGATAGCTGCAGCGGACACGGACCACACAGCCGCTATTGCGCTTTTAAGCATGGCACTCCGAACGGGTCCTCGAGAGCCGCAGATCTTGATCGTGTTGGCAGAGATGCTCTACAGCAGTCTTTTCCCACGCCGCATCTCCGAATCCGTGTCGGCCGAGATAGTCGAGGAGATTGCGAGGTTGGGCCGTGAAGCGACCAATGCACTGGAGGCAACGGAGCGGAACCGTATGCTGGCCCGCGCGCTGGTGATCCAAGGAGCGGCTGCCGATCTGGCCCGCGCGGATGATCGCGGGGCGGGCTTTTTTCAGCGCGCGGTAGAAGCGGATCCGTCGTTCGAGCGCGCAAGCTTCGGCGCGGCTCAGGCGCAGGTACTCCTTGGAAATGGTTCTGCGGCCTTGCACCTGCTGGACCAGGCGCATGTGGACCACCGCTCCGCTTCGTGGCACGCGCTCCGCGCGCGAGCCCTGCTTGCCGGTACCCGCGCTGCCGAACTTGACGGGGAGGTGCAGGCGGCGTTGGATACGCTCGAGCCTGCCGAGAATGCCTCAGTGGCGCAGTCGCTCGCCGAAACACTATTACAATCTGACCGGCTCGATCTAATCGATCCCGTGCTGGATTTGCTCGAACGCACGGGGCAGTATGACTTCTTCCATCTCTTTCGTGCACGGGTGGCAGCACAGCGAGGGGAACAGGCAGAGGCGGAGCGGGAATATGAGGCGGCGGTCGAGACAGTAGTACCCCAAGCTCGTCACGAGGTCGAGGTGGAGTTTGCTGTATACATGTATCGGGAAGGAGAGTACGAGCGAGCGGCCGGGTTGTTCGAAGGCTCGGGGATTTGGGCAGACGACGAGCGCATCGCCGCGATGTACGGGCGGAGCCTACACCAGCTTGGTCAGTGGGATCGCTTGGCCGTCCTGCTGGAGGAATTACGCCCTACAGGAGACCTGCCCGACTGGGGAGTAGACCTGGAATCCCGCCTAGCGCTGTACCGGGATGATGTGCCCGGTGCCCTCGCCTCGCTCGAGCAGCTCGCCCGGCAGTATCCTGATGATGCCGAGGTTCGAATCCGCTTTGCACATACCCTGATTCGTGCAGGGTACAACGCCCGCGCCGCAGAAATTCTTCGCCTGCTGGAAAACCGCGCAGATCTGGATGCAGAAGATACAACCAATTTAGCTCAGTTGCTTATCGAGGTGAATCGCCCAGGTCCGGCCCTCACCCAAGCGTATCGGGCGATCCGCCAGTACCCTGACGACCCGAACGTCCAGGCGGCATGCATAGCCAACGTCTTTTTCCGGGCAGAGGGAGCTCGCGCGGCGCCCGAAGAACTGTTTGTTCGGAGTGAGGTGGTGCCCGATACTTGGATTCGGCTGCGCGCGGCCGATGGGGAGGAGCTGTATTACCTCATCCTTTCCGACGGTCCCCTAGACGTGCGCCGGAACGAACTGCTGGCCGGCGACTCGCGCGCTCAGGCACTCCTCGGGCTGAAAGAGAATGACACAGTTCGGCTCCGCCTGGGCGCGGCCAACGAAAAGGAGTTCCGCGTGGTGGAGCTGAAGAGTGCCTTACTCCACGTTTTCCATGATGCAATGCTCGGGTACCAAGCGCGGTTTCCTGGCCGTCTTGATATGCAGATGGTGCGCGTCGGGGAGGGCGACTCGTTCGATCCGTGGCCCTTTTACCGCATGGTTCTGCACAGCCAGGAGGGAAGCCGGGGAGCGCTCGACTTGTATCGGGACAAACGGCTGCCCATCGGTGTGCTCGCGGAAGGCCAGCATCGGTCCGTACGCCGAACCTACCTCCAGCTGCTCTATGATCCGGACATGCCGGTGTACGTCGAGGAGCCGTCCGCAAAAGGTACTGAAGAGTCATTCGCAGAAGCCCGGAAAAAGACGGTGGTACTGACCGCGACCGGGCTCGCCACTCTCCAGGTGTTGAACCTGCTTGATTTGATACCCAAGCTGTACGACCGCCTGTTCGTTCCACAATCACTCGTCGACGAATTGAACGAGGAGCTTGCGCAGTGGGAAGAGGCGCACGCTCATGGTGGGTATACCACTGCCCGTGTGAGCGATGACCACCTGTTCAACTTTGATGAAATCACGCCGGACCATATCGGCGCGGTTCAGCGCAGGACAGCGGAGCTACGGGATTGGGTGCTGGGAGTCACCAGGGTGATGCCTCGGCCACTCACATCTTATAACGCTGAGAGGGAGAAGGTCCGAACAGCGCTCGGCGCCAGCTCATACGACGCGTACGTACTCGCCGGCGGAGAGATCGGACTTCATGCTGACGACTGGGGTCTGCGGAACCTCGCCCGAGCGGACAAAGGCATAGGTGGATTTTCCACGTTCGCGCTCCTCCGCGTTGCCGCCGAGCGGGCCCTACTCAGCGGCGATGAGATGCGTCGCCACATCGGGCAACTCGTGGGATTCCGTCACACATTCGTCCCGGTGGATGTAGCGCTACTTTACCAGGAAATCGTTGAGAACGGGTTCGAGATCGACAACACCGTGCTCCGCCTCCTCGACGTACTGGCCGATCCAGCTGTAACCGAGGAAAGCGCCCTTCATGTAGCCGTGGGACTCATCCGCGAACTCGCTCTTTCCCCGCTCGGACATGGTGCCGTGGGCGTCGTCACTGCGGTCGTTCTGGATCGGGTCACTACCGGCCGGGATTTCCTGCGAATAGTTCGATTCTTCATTGCGGAGACGGATACGGCCCTTCGCCTGCTTCCCCAAACTCGCGCTACGGTACATGAAAGAGTGAATACCTTTTTGGCTGCAAAGGCGGCATCAAGGGCCCAGCTACACCCGATCATCCACTTCCAGGAAAGCCGTGATCCATGACCGAACTCCTCCGCCCCCCGCAAGCGCGGCCCGAACGGCCGCACAACAGCCCCGGCGCACATCGCCCTGCCCGTCCAAAGCGCGGAGGCGGAGAATGACCGCCGCCGATTCCGATCTGCTCGCCCGTGATATCTGACGAGAGCTTGCGTGCGCTCGTCGCGGGTGGCGAGCGCTTCGACGTGGAGTTCAAGGGCGAGGAGCGCAAACCGCTCGACGACCGGGAGCTGGTGGAAGCGGTGGCCTGCCTGGCCAACGGCGCGGGCGGCACGCTGTTGGTGGGCGTGGAGGACGACGTCCGCGTGACCGGAGCCGCGCCCGCGCAACCCCGTGTCTCGCCGATGCGTTCAAGCGCATCGATATAGTGGAACGTACCGGCCGCGGCATCGATACTATTTTCGAGGGTCAGCTCCGCTATGGGCGCCCAGCGCCCGACTACTCGCTCAGCACCTCGGAGGGCGTGCACGTGCTGCTCCCGGGCGGTTGCGCCAACCCGGCGCTGGCCCGGTTGATCGCGGTGCACGATACTCCGGAGCGCCCGGTCGGCGTGGACCAGCTCCTGCTCCTCAACGCGGCCGAGCGGGAGCGGCGGCTGGACGTCGCGCATGCGGCCGAGCTGATCCAGAAGCCGGAAACCACGGCACGCGCTACGCTGGAGCGATTAGTGGAACTGGCCTTGCTGGAAGCGCGGGGCGACCGCAACCGCAGCTATCACCTCTCCGCGGCCGCCTACCGCGAGATGGGTGAGCCCGCGGGGCACACGCGCGTGCGCAATTTCGAGCCGATCCAGCAGGAACAAATGGTGCTGCAGTATGTACGCGGGCATGGGCGCATCACCCGCCAGGAAGTCGCGGAGTTGTGCCGCATCGATCCCCGCGATGCCACGCGGCTGTTGCTGCGGCTGGTCAAACGCCAGGATCTGCGACAGCACGGCACCCGGCGCGGGAGCTACTATGACCTGGTTGAACCGCCGATATGACCAATGGTCATATCATATCATATGACCGCCGGTCATAATTTATGATGCGGTGAGCAGCCGGGGAGTCCCCCAACTCACCCAGCACCCATAGCGTTGGACGCGTCCAAACCGCTTTGCACCCGCGCCATAGCTATAGACCAAGCTGAACCACTACGCGCCGGAGCTGCCGGTCCGGTACGCTGATTTCCAACATCCATACGACGTCCAAACGATCCATGACCGAACTCCTCTGGGACGGCAAGTACGACAAGAACGGCCGCAAGGTGGCCCCGCCGCGCATCGCGCTCCCCTTCCAGACCGTGGAGACCATCAACGAGAGCGCCGCGGACCGCGAGCGCAACCTCAGCCTGTTCGGCGGCGGGCGCGAGACGGAGTGGCGCAACCGGCTGATCTGGGGCGACAAGAAGTACGTG
>JBBSMO010000147.1:0-6320 GCA_038233155.1 Longimicrobiales bacterium | reverse complement strand
TTCCGTCCCCGCCCGCCCGGACCGTCCCCGGCTCCGCCCCGGGGCGTCGGACCAATTGCACCCCCGCTGGATCTCTCCGCGTCCTTCGCGGTATCACCTTGCGCCGCAACGGCTTTCCGCGCCCGCGGATTCCGGCCGGGCCCGTCTCTCACCCGAATGCACACCCGATGCTGCTTTCCCTGAAGCGCTCATCCTGCCTTCTCCTCTTTGCGGCTGTCGCAGCCGTGGCAAGTGCCGAGGCAGCGCCGGCCCAGTCCGCGGCACCGCTCCGCCTCGAGTTGAACATCCCCACTCTGAAGCTGGTGGTGTACGAAGGAGATGAGGTGCTGCGTAGCTATCCGGTTTCCGTGGGCGTCCTAGGGCATGACACTCCCACGGGCGAATTTTCCATAGATCACGCCGACTGGAACCCGTGGTGGCGCCCTCCGGCGCGCGAGTGGGCCAAGGATGAAAAGATCACCCCTCCGGGTCCGAACAACCCAATGGGGCGGGTGAAGCTGTTCTTCGAGCCGTTGTACTTCATCCATGGCACGCCCAACGCCGAGAGCATCGGGACCCCTGCGTCTCATGGATGCGTGCGGATGAAGAACAGCGATGTGATCGCCCTAGCGCGCCTGCTGCACGAGCGCGGCGGGGCCGGCGTCACGGGCAAGCAAATTGACGCGATTCTCGCGAAACCGACTGCAACGCGGACGGTCCACCTCGAGCAACCGGTGCCGCTCTCGATCACCTATATGCCGGTTGTAGTCGAGAACGGAGAACTGGCGTTTTATCCGGACTTTTACAAGCGCAGTCTCAGCAACTCGGAAGGCATCTACCAGGCACTGCTAATGGCCGGGTATGATGTGGCGGGTGTGGATCGCGAGCGCGTAGACGCGATGCTGAAGGGCGCACGGGGGTACAAAAAGGGGATTTACCGCGCCGGGGTAGAAACGCTGTATGGCGACGGCGTCGCGATTGCCGGCTGAGCCGCGGCCGCTGCGGTTGGCCGGCGGCGCGCACCGAACGGTGCGCGCCTCTTTTGCGTAGCGGGAACGCGACTTGCCCCGCACGGCGGTATGCGATCTGCCCGGCTTCACCTCCGTCAGAGCGCCCAGGCCGCTGCCACCGAGGTGGTGCGCCGCGTGCGGGCAGAGGTCCCCGCCCAGCTCCTATGGGTGCTGCTCTTCGGCTCGCAGGCGCGCGGTGAGGCGCGCCCCGGGTCCGACGTAGATCTGCTCTGGATCTTCGCAGCGCTGCCGCCGGACCGCGAGCCGCACGCCACCCATGTCGAATTGCTCACTGACGAGGTCGCCCGCCGGACCGCCGTCCCTCTAGCGAGCTGGTCAGTCTCCGCCATCGATCTGCGTGTCGGGATGCGCACCCCGATGCTGGTAGATGCGTTGGCCGATGCGGCGCTCCTCTGGTCCGGCCGGCCGCCCCCGCCCCGGCTGCCGCTGACAGCGGCGGATGCGCTGCAGTGCACCGCCGCCCTCTTCGACCGCGTTTCCGAGGGCGCCTGGGAAGCCGGAGCCGCGTTGCGGGCGGGTGATGTTGCCGCCGCGGCGCGGCGGTTGCGCGACGATGCTGTCCGCCTCTGCACCGCGGCACTTCTCCTGCGGGGCATCACGAGGCCCCGGCGCGCGGACGCCGCTCTCGCGCTGCTCGACGGTGATCTTTGCGCGGGTGACGCTGCCGTGGAAAACCTCTTGCTCTGGACTGTGTCGGAATTCGGGCCTGCGGGAGAGGACGAGCATTGGCCGGTATCCCTACCACCGTGCGGCTTTGCCGCGGCATTCGATGCGCTTGACACGCTGCACCGCTGCGTCGACGCACGCGCAAGGCGGTTGGCCCGTGCCTAAAACCAGCGAGGGAACGAGTGAGCGGACAGGGACTACAAGACCGTATCGCCCGGCACCTCGCGAGCAGAGTTTCGCTCGCGCGCACACTACTTTTCGTGACATTTGTTGACCACCCATGAGACTGTTTCAGCCTGATTCCCGCCAGCGGCGCATCTTCGGCGCGGTGTTCGCCATCACCTTCACCGTCGCGATCCTGCTCACGGCCTTCTTCCAGACGCAGGTGCTGGCCGGCGAGCAGTACGCATTGCGCTCTGAGGAGAACCGGCTGCGCCCCATCCAAATTCCGGCGCCGCGCGGCACCATCTACGATCGCTACGGCGAGATCGTCGCCACCAGCGTGACGGGCTACTCGGTGACGCTGCTTCCGAGCAAGGAAGAGACGACGCGCGCCACGCTCGAGGATCTGGCCCCCTTTCTCGGGCTCGCGGACAAAGAGGTCGAGGATCTCGTCCAGAAGCGCAACGGGCGGCCAAACGATCTGCTGACCATCACCGAAGACGCAACCTATTCGCAGATCGCGGCTCTCGAGGAGCGCCGCAGCGCCTTTCCGAACCTGATCATCATCGAGCGGCCGAAACGCTTCTATCCGGCCGGCCCCGCGATTGCGCACATGATCGGGTACGTGAGCGAAATCAGCGAGCGCGAGCTCGAGATGCCGCAGTACGAAGAAGCCGACTACAAACAGGGGCGGTGGATCGGCAAGGCCGGCATCGAGCGCGAATACGAATTTGCGCTCAGCGGCCGCGACGGCGCACGCTTCGTCGAGGTCGATGCCATGGGCCGCATCGTAGACCCGCGCTCCTCCGTAGGAGCCATCTCGCCCGTAGCGGGACAGGATCTGACGCTCACTCTCGACCTCGAGCTGCAAAAGTACATCAACAGTATCTTCCCCGACACCATGAAGGGCGCGGTGGTGGCGATGGTGCCCTCTACCGGCGAGATCCTCGCGCTGTACAGCCACCCGACATACGACCCCAACGACTTCATCGGCGGCATTCCGATTGGGTTGTGGCGCGCCCTGCAGTCGGACTCCGCCAAGCCGCTGCTGGACCGGGCCGCCGGGGCATTGTACCCGCCCGCGTCCACCTTCAAGCTGGTCACGGCGGCGATGGGAGTCAAGCAGGGGTTGGTCGATTCGTCGACGCGGATGCCGATCCCCTGCACGGGCGGGATGTCGTATGCCGGGCGGTACTTTCGCTGCTGGTACAAGGCAGGCCACGGGAGCTTGGATTTGGCGAGCGCGATCGAAAGGTCCTGCAACGTCTATTTTTACCAACTTGGCATCCGCTTGGGGCTGAAGCAGATGACGGAGATGGGTACCCGCTTAGGCTTCAACAGCAAAACAGGGCTGGATCTGCCGGCGGAGAAGACACCCACCTTCCCCACGGGAGCGGACTGGTACGAGGAGCGGTTCGGCTGGCAACCTACCCCTTCCGAGGTGTTGAGCTTGGCGATAGGGCAGGGGCCGGACGCGCAATCGGTGCTGCGGATGGCGCTCTTCTACTCGGCGATCGCCGGAAACGGGAGCGCGCCAACACCGCACCTGCTGGCGGGCGATTCCGTGACGAACGGACCGCCGGCGGTGGACCTCGATCTAACGCCCGAGCAGCTCGAGACGCTTTGGGGCGGGCTCGCCAAGGTGATCCAGCCTGGCGGTACGGGTTGGCTTTCCTCGCTTGCCCGCTGGCAGCTCTACGGCAAGACAGGCACGGCGCAGAACCCGCACGGCGAGGATCACGGCTGGTTCATCGGCTTTTCCGGACCGCCCGGCGGACACCCGGAAATTGTGGTCGCGACCATCATCGAGGCGGGCCTGCACGGGAGCGATGTGGCGCCGCTCAGCGCCAAGGCGATCAACTTCTACCTGAACCGCAAGCACGGGCGCCCCCAAGATCCGCAGCCGACGCTGATCGAGCGCTACGAGTCCGGGCGCAAGTCTGGATATGATTCATA
Source organism: Longimicrobiales bacterium (assembly GCA_038233155.1). Taxonomy (GTDB): domain Bacteria; phylum Gemmatimonadota; class Gemmatimonadetes; order Longimicrobiales; family Longimicrobiaceae; genus JBBSMO01. Next base: position 2,526 of record JBBSMO010000147.1, on the reverse strand, counting down.
TCCGGCGCCGCTCCTTCCGGGCGTGGGGCCCGTGGCCGCGGCGCCTGCACCGGCAGCCACGGGCGGGCTGTAAGCTTCGCGACCGCATCGGTTGGTCACGCGGCGGCCGGTTCCGGCCGCCGTTGCTTGACGGCCGGGGAGCGCTGCCGCAAGTTGTCGCGCATCCGTAGTTTTTCTGCCGCCACCCCTTAGCTTTCCATGGCGAATCGGACAGAGGCGCCTCCGCAGACGGTGCCGCACGGCCTCGATCTTCGGCAGCTTCGCGAGATATACCGCTTGCTGCGGCTCACCCGCTCGCTCGAGGAGCGGCTTGTCACGCTGCACCGCCAGAGCAAGGTGGTAGGCGGCGTCTTCCGTTCGCTCGGACAGGAGGGCGAATCCGTTGCCTCGGCGTACGCGTTGCGCCGCCGCACCGACGGCACGGGCGACATGCTCTCGCCGCTGATCCGCAACCTGGGGTCGATGTTGGTGATGGGCGCCGAGCCCGCCGAGGTGCTCCGGCAGTACATGGCCAAGGGAGATTCACCTACGGGCGGCAAGGAATTGAACATTCACTTCGCCGACTACCAGCGCGGTTTCATCGGCCAGATTTCGCCGCTCGGCGACCTAGTGCCGGTGATGGCGGGGGTGACGCTCACCTTCCGCCAGCGCGGCGAGGACCGTGTCGGTATGGTCTACGTTGGCGATGGCGCCACATCCACCGGTGCGTTTCACGAAGGGATCAACTTCGCTGCGGTGCAGCGCTGCCCGCTGGTCGTCATCGTTGAAAACAACTTCTACGCCTACTCGACCCCGGTTTCGAAGCAGACCGCGGCCGAATCATTCGTGGACAAAGCAGCGGGCTACGGCGTCGCGGGTGATCAGGTAGATGGCAATGACGTCCTCGCCGTTTACGGTGTGGCGAAAAAGGCTGTCGAGCGCGCCAGGGCCGGCGAGGGCGCGTCGCTGATCGAGATGCTCACCTACCGGCGGCGCGGCCACGCCGAGCACGACAACCAATCGTACGTGCCCGAGGGTGAGATTGACCGCTGGGCGAACACCAACGATCCCTTGGACCGCTATGTGGCTACGCTGCTGCAGAACGAGTGGATGAGCGAGGACGAGATGAGCGAAGCGGACGCGAGCGTCGATGCCGAACTGGACGCCGCCGTAGCCGCGTCCGATGCGTCCGAGCTTCCTGAAGCGGCCGTAACCTATGACGGCGTCTTCGCCGCGGGGCGCGTCCCCAGTCTCTGGACGCGCGCCGGTTCCCCGCAACCCTCTGGATGGTGACCCCGGGTATGGCTACAGCCGTTGAATCGCGACTCGAGCACGTGCGGCTCACCCAGGAGGGGAAGCCGGTCACCTTTCTCGAGGCGATCCGCGAAGCGATTTGGGAGGAGATGGAGCGCGACCCGGCCGTCTTCCTCCTCGGCGAGGACATCGGCGTGTACGGTGGCGCCTTCAAGGTCACCGAGGGGATGCTCGAACGTTTTGGCGAGCTGCGCGTGATCGATACCCCTATCTCCGAGATCGGCTTCACCGGCGCCGCGGCGGGAGCCGCCCACATGGGAATGCGCCCCGTGGTCGAGATGCAGTTCATCGACTTCATCTCGTGCGCGTACGACATGATTACCAACTACATCGCCACCAGCCGCTATCGGGGCGCCGGCGGGCTGCCCCTGGTGATTCGGGGGCCGAGCGGCGGCGGCGTGCGCGGCGGGCCCTTCCACTCGCAGAACCCGGAAGCGGCGTTCTTCCATACGCCGGGGCTCAAAATCGCGTATCCGTCCAATGCGTACGACGCCAAGGGGCTGCTGAAAGCAGCGATCCGCGACCCGGACCCCGTCCTCTTCTTCGAGCACAAGTGGCTGTACCGCCGCCCGCAGCTACGCGAGGTTCTGCCTGCGGAAGACTACACTGTCCCTCTTGGAGAGGCGCGCGTCCACCGCGAGGGCGATGATCTCACCATCGTCACCTACGCGGCGATGGTCCACAAGTGCCAGGAAGCCGCAGAGGTGCTCGAGAGGGAAGATGGGATTGAGGCCGAGATCCTCGACCTGCGCACCCTGCTTCCGCTGGACGAGGAGGCCATCATCCGCAGCGTCAAGAAGACCAACCGGGTGCTGGTGGTGCACGAGGATACCCGGACAGGCGGTGTAGCCGGGGAAATCGCAATGCGCATCAACGAAAATGCCTTTGAATGGCTCGATGCGCCGGTGCTGCGCGTTACCGCCGCGGACACGCCGATCCCGTACTCGCCCCCGCTCGAGGATGAGTTCCTGCCGCAAGCGGAAGATGTGATCAAGGCCGCGCGTTACCTGGCGGGGTATTGAACGCCCGTGTCATCCTGAGCGCAGCGAAGGATCTCCGCCTGCTGGTGGAGATTCGTCGGTCGCTTGGGCTCCCTCAGAATGACAAAATAGGATTGTAGCTCCATGGCCCGTGTAGAAGTTCCGATGCCGCAGATGGGTGAGTCGATTGCCGAAGGCACAGTGTCGGTCTGGCTGAAGAAGGTCGGCGACACGGTCGAGCGTGATGAACCGA
>JBBSMO010000146.1:0-6323 GCA_038233155.1 Longimicrobiales bacterium | reverse complement strand
GTGGACGCGAGATCTGCGGAAGGGGCGGGAAGTGGCGCAGCGGATCCAGGCCGGGATGGTCAGCGTCAACGACGCCTACGCGGCCGCCTGGGCTTCTGTCGATTCCCCCATCGGCGGCTTCAAAGAGTCGGGCAGCGGTCGCCGCCATGGGCGCGAGGGCATCGTCAAGTACACCGAGCCGCAGACCGTGGCACTCCAGCGCGGCTTCTCGATCGTTGACCCGCCCGGCCTACGGGGCGCCGCGTTCGCCAGGGCGATGAGTGCTGCCCTCAAGGTGATGCGGCATGTGCCGGGACTGCGGTAGCTCGCTTCTCGCTCACACAGCCGCTTCCTCGTCCGTCAGCGCCCGCTCCGCCACGCGCCGCAGCTCAGCCGTTGGCTGCGCGCCAACGGCGCCGTACCGCCCGCCGAATACAAAGGTCGGCGTGCCGGTGATGCCGTAGCGGCGCGCGTCCGCGGTGGTCCGTTCTAGGTCGTGCTCGAAGGTGCCCGCCGCCAGCGCCGCCTCCATCCGCTCCACGTCCAGCCCGGCTTCCGCGGCGACCTCGCGAATGATGGCCGGGTCACCGATGTTGCGTCCCTCGCCGAAATACGCGCGGAAGAGGGCGCGGTGGAAGGGTTCGAAGTGCTCCGGCTCCTCCGCCTCCGCATAGGCGCCCGCGAGAAGTGCACGGTGCGTGTTGGCGACCCTGCTCAGCGTGCCGACCTGCAGCCCTTCGGCTTCGGCCTGCCGGCGCAGGTTGGCGACCATCGCCTCCCAATGCTCGGGAGGATAGGAAAGGTCCGAAACCGGCATCCCCTCCGCGGGCACCTCGGCATGAATCTCGAACGGCCGCCAATCGACCCGCAGCTCCACCTCGTCGGCAAGCTGCTGCTTCAGCTGCTCGAGGCGCTCCAGCCCTATGTAGCACCACGGGCAGGTGTAATCACTGTATACCTCAACGTCCAACTGCTTTTTCATCGTCACTTCCCCCCTGTAAAGTGCGCGCCAGGGGCGTGCGGCGCTCACCGCGCCACACGCCCGGCTCGGGCTATGCTACTGCCAGCTCCTTCATTGACGGGTAGTCAGTGTACCCTTCCGCGCCCCCGCCATAGAACGTCGCCTGGTCCGGCTCGTTGAGGGGCGCGTCTTCTGCGAAGCGCTTCGGCAGGTCCGGGTTCGCCAGGAACAAGCGGCCGTAGGCGATCAGGTCCGCCTCGCCACTCTCGATCGCCGCCTCTCCGCTCTCCCGCGTGTACTCCCCGTTGGAGATCAGCGTCCCTGAATAAGCGTCCCGTACGATCTGCGTGGCACTGCGGTTCCCAAGCCCTTCCGGCGGCGCGACCTGCGACGTGTTGATTACGTGCACGTACGCTAGGCCATAGTCGTTCAGCTTGCGCGCCACATAGGTGAACGTCTCAACCGGATCCTCGTCGCTCATGTCGTTGAAGGTGCCACCGGGGGAGAGGCGAATCCCCACCCGGTCCGCGTGCCACACGTCCACCACCGCGTCCATGATCTCGAACAGCAACCGCGCTCGATTCTCGACCGAGCCGCCGTACTGATCTTGCCGCTGGTTCGTCCCGCTCTGCAGGAACTGGTCGAGCAGGTAGCCGTTTGCGCCGTGGACCTCGACGCCGTCGAAGCCGGCGCGCTTCGCCTTCTCCGCTCCCAAACGAAATTGCTCGACCACCTCGCGCACTTCGCGCGTCTCCAGCGCCCGCGGCATCTCGAAAGGCGTCAGGCCCTTGAAGGTGAACGCCTCGCCGGCGGGACGTACCGCGGAGGGAGCCACTGGCGCTTTGCCACCGTGGAAGGACGAATGGGAAATGCGCCCCACGTGCCAGAGCTGCAGAAAGATGCGCCCGCCTGCTTCGTGAACTGCATCCGTCACCTCGCGCCAACCCGCCACCTGCTCCTCTGAATGGATCCCGGGCGTCTCCGGGTATCCCTGTCCCATGGGAGCGATCTGCGTGGCCTCCGTGATGATCAATCCAGCCGACGCCCGTTGAGCGTAGTACTCGGCGTTCACCTCGCCCGGCACCGTACCGGCGGCGCGGTTGCGGGTGAGCGGCGCCATCACCATCCGGTTCGGCAGCGTCAGCGGTCCGAGCTTGTATGATTCCAGTAGCTTCATTGATTTTCCTGTGTTTAAACGGATGCGGCTTCGAGTTCCGCACGGCCGGCGGGCGCAACGGCCTGGCCTCGGGCCGGGTAATTCGTTTTCAGCACGAAATCGATCGCACCTAACAGATCGTCGAACGGCGGGCGCGCGAACGGCATGTTCTGCACGGCCTCGTAGTAGACGGTGCCGTCCGGGCGGATCAGGAACAGCCCCGGCTCGCCGAACTCCGCCGGCTCCTCGTCCTTGATGGCGCGGGAGATGAACAACCCCCACTCCCGCATCGACTCGATAGACTGCCCGTATCCTATCCGGAGGCCTTCCAGCCCCCACTCCTGGGAAGTCTTCTCCGCCCGCTCGCGTGAATCGCCGCTCACGGCGATCACGCCCACTCCGCGTTCCCGGAACTCATCCAGCTTTCCGCGGAGCTGCTTCAGATATGTACGGCAAACCGGGCAGTGCAGCCCCCGGTAAAAAACGATCATCGTAAAGTTGTCCGGCTCCTGCTCCCTCAGACTCCAGCCATCACCGCCGACAGTCTGAAGGGTGAGCTCGGGTGCTTGCGTTCCTGGTGCTAACATCTGGCTGCCTCCTGTTTCTGCAACGAGTTATCCGATCATGCGCGCCCAGACCGCAGTCCGGCGGCACATTTTTGAATGATCATTCAAAAATGGGGCCAAAAGAAATGATTAATCGAGTGTCGTGAGAGAAATGCGGGCGATCTCGCGCAGTGCGGCGGGTGGCGTGCCGGCTCGCGCCATGACGCGGAGGCCCTGCAAAGTGCTGGTGAAGAAGCGGGCGAGCGCGTGAGGATCATGCGCGCCACTCAGCTCGCCCGCCGCCTGCCCGCGCAGGAAGAGGCGGTGAAAGGCTCCCTCCACCTTGCCAAAGGCGGCGGCCACCCGGGCTGCGGACTGAGTGTCGTGCGGAGCACGCTCGACTGCGGTGTTGGTGAGCAGGCAGCCACGGCAGGCGGTGGCATCACTGCCGTCCCCGACAAGCTGCTGATAAAGGTCGTCGATGACCGACCGGGGCGATCCCGGCCGTTCGAGAGCCTCGAGGAGAGGCTGGACGGCGACCCGCTCGTATCTCTCGAGCGCCGCGATGAACAGCGCCTGCTTGTCGCGGAAGGCGTTGTACAGGCTGCCACGGTGCAGTCCCGTGCAGCGGGTCAGCTCTTGGATGGAAGTGGCTTCGTAGCCCCGGTCCCAGAACGCCTCCAGCGCGCGGTCCAGCACCTCGTTCTGGTCGAACTCTCTATGTCGCGCCAAGTCTCCTCCCGTTCATGCATGGCTCTTGCAAGATAGCGTGATCGGCCACACGGCAACAGGAAAATATCAGTACATTGGTGTGCGTCGCACCGTCGCCGGTTAAAAATCTCCACTGCGCGACGCCGCTTTTGCGGCTCGGTTGGTGGGAAAGTTGCAAGAGGTGATCCGTGCCTCCGTGTGACTGTGCAGGAGCGTTAGACGGCGGCGACTCGATTGGCATCAACCACTTCAAGGGGAATATACATATGGCGCAGCATGTCACCTCACCCGACAGCTGGATCCACGACCTGCTACCCGAGCCGCAGCGGAAGTTCGGCGACTTCGCGAAGGGCGTCTACGGAGCAGGCGCGCTGGACCTCAAGACTAAGGAGCTGATCGCAATCGCCTGCTCGTCAGTCGGCCGCTGCCCCCATTGCACCGACGGTCATCTCGACAAGGCGGCTGAGGCTGGCGCGACCGAAGCGGAAATCGCGGAGGCGCTGGCGGTGGTTTGGGCGCAGGGCGGCGGAACCCAGGTGTTCTGGATGAAAGAGGATTTCGACGAGCTTCTGGGCGAGAATTGGCGCCGCGAGTTCATCCCCGACGCAGACCGCGCGTTCTGGCAGTTCAAGAGCGAAGTCTTCGATGGCGGTGCGCTGCCTCGCAAGACCAAGGAGCTGATTGCGACCGTGGTCAGCTGCATGCTGCGTTGCCGCCATTGCACCCGCTCGCACATCGAGGGTGCGTTGAAAGCCGGAGCGACCAAGGCGGAGGTCGCGGAGGCGCTCGGCGTGCTCTGGGTGATCGGCTCCGGTGTGCAGGTGGTCTGGAACAAAGACGGCTTCGAAGAGCACTTGCGCGCGCACGCGGGGCACTCCGCGTGAGGCGGACCCCGCGTGGACGAGATCGAGATCATCGGTGCGCGGCCCCTTGTGCGATGCAGGTGCGGCGATATACGTTATTGGCACGATGAAGACGAAACTCTACACCATGCACATGATGCGCTGTTGTCCCCTGGGAATTGTCCCGGAAGGGGTAGCGGCAGCGTGCTCGTCTATGTGATGTAGACCCGGCGGGGCTCACCTCCCCGCACAGCAGAGCAGCCGCGGCTCCCTTCCCAGGGGGCCGCTTTTTTTATTCTCGTTCCTGGAGATTCGATGTCGATCACCACGGATCGCCCGCTGGCGATCTTCTACGAGCACCCTGATTGGTTCAAGCCGCTGTTCGCGGAGCTGGACCGCCGCGGCACGCCGTACGTGAAGCTGCAGGCTGGCCGCTTCCGCTTCGATCCCGGTGAGCCGCCGCCGTTCTCCGCGGTTTTCAACCGCATGAGCCCCTCGGCGTACCTGCGGGGGAATGCGCACGCCATCTTCCACACCCTCTCCTGGCTCGCGTACTTGAAGAGCTGGGGCGTGCGCGTGATCAACGGCTACGACGCGTTCGCGACCGAGATCTCGAAAGCGGCGCAGCTGACGCTGCTCGAGAGCCTCGGCCTACCTTACCCCCGAGCCCGCGTGATCAACCACGCCGCCGAGGCGCCGGCCGCGGCCGAGGGGCTGCGCTTCCCCATCGTGATCAAGCCCAACATCGGCGGGAGCGGGGCGGGCGTGCGCCGCTTCGACTCGCCCGAAACACTCCGAGACGCCGTCGAGGCAGGCGGCATCGACCTGGGCATCGACAGCACCGCACTGGTGCAGGAGTTCGTGCCGGCGCGGGACGGCCGCATCGTGCGGGTCGAGGTGCTGGATGGCAGCTGCCTCTACGGGATCCGGATCTACACCACCGGCGAATCCTTCGACCTCTGCCCCGCGGATGTCTGCCAGCGGGTGGACGGCGCGGAGCTCGAGCGCGCCGCCTGCGCAGTCGATGCGCCGAAGAACGGCTTGCGCGTGGAGGCGTACGAGCCGCCGCGCGAGATCCGCGAGCAGGTCGAACGCATCATCGCCGCCGCCGGCATCGACGTCGGCGGCGTTGAATACATGATCGACGACCGCGACGGACGGCTGCTGTTCTACGACATCAACGCCCTTTCCAACTTCGTGGCAGATGCGCCGCGGGTGATCGGTTTCGACCCCTTTGTCCGGCTGGTCGATTTTCTGGAGCGTGAATCCCTGAACGACAACGAACCCCAACAGGAGGCGGCATGATGCGCTTTGGATATTGGTTGCCCGTTTTCGGCGGCTGGCTTAGAAACGTTCCCGACGAGAACATGGAGGCGTCATGGGAGTACGTGAGCCGGCTGGCCCGCAGGAGCGAACAGATTGGCTTCGATCTGACCCTGATCGCCGAGCTGAACCTGAACGACATCAAGGGGGAGGACGCGCCCTCGCTGGATGCGTGGTCTACCGCGGCCGCGCTCGCCGCAGTCACCGAGCGACTGGAGCTGATGGTGGCGGTGCGCCCCACCTTCCATGCGCCGGCGCTGCTCGCCAAGCAGGCCGCGAACATCGACTGGATCAGCGGCGGGCGCATTTCCCTGAACGTGGTCAGCTCCTGGTGGAAGACGGAAGCGCGGAAGTATGGAGTGCAGTTCGACGAGCACGATCAGCGGTACGCCCGCACCTCCGAGTGGCTGGACGTGGTGCGGGGGATGTGGTCCGAGCCGCGCTTCGACTACAGCGGAAAGTTCTACTCGGTGGAAGATGCGGTGCTCGAGCCGAAGCCGGTGCAGAAGCCGTGGCCGACTCTGTACGCCGGCGGGGAGTCTGCGGCGGGCAAGGATCTGATTTCGCGCAAATGCGACGCGTGGCTCACCCATGGTGATCCCCCGGAGCTGATCGCTCCCAAGGTCGCGGATATGCGGGAGCGGCGGGAACGGCTCGATCTGCCGCCGATGACCTTTGGCGCCGCGGGGTACGCGGTAGTGCGCGACAGCGAGGCAGCGGCGAAGCGCGAGGTCGAGCGCATCACGGACGTGCAGCAGAGCGCCAGCGGCTTCGCCAACTACCAGGACTGGATCGAAAACACGCAG
>JBBSMO010000145.1:0-6344 GCA_038233155.1 Longimicrobiales bacterium | reverse complement strand
CTCAGGCATTTCGCCGAATATGGCACGCGCCATCAGCCCCAGGCGGCACGCGCCCGCGGTGTGCGACGAAGACGGGCCCACCATGACGGGGCCGAGGATGTCGAAGAGCGAGACCATGCCGGCAAGATAGCGCGCGTGTGTGGTGGCGGCCAGCATCAGGCTGACCCCCCGTTGTCGTCCTGAGGGAGCGGCGCGAGGGAAGGATGACAACGGGGGGTGAGGCTGATGCTGGCCGCCACCCGGTGCGCGCGCTATCTTGCCGACATGGTCTCGCTCTTCGACATCCTCGGCCCCGTCATGGTGGGCCCGTCTTCGTCGCACACCGCGGGCGCGTGCCGCCTGGGGCTGATGGCGCGTGCCATATTCGGCGAAATGCCTGAGCGCGCGCACATCCAGCTTCACGGCTCGTTTGCCGCGACGGGCGAGGGGCATGGAACGCACCGCGCCATCGTCGGCGGCCTGATCGGGCTGATGCCCGACGATCTGCGGCTCAAGGATGCGTACGCCGAGGGCACTGCCGCGGGTCTCGAATGGGAGTTCGAAAGCGTCGAGCTCGGTGAAGAGGCGCACCCCAACACGGCGATCTTCCGCCTCGAAGGCGGCGGCGAATCTGCCACGTTGCGGGGCGCTTCCGTTGGCGGCGGCCGCATAGAGGTGACGGAGGTAGATGGCTTTGCCGTCGCCCTCGGCGGCGACTATCATACACTCGTGCTGCTCGCCCACGACGAACCCGGCACTATCGCCGCCGTCGCGGGGCTGCTTTCGCGCCAGCAGGTCAACCTAGCGACCATGCGGGTAGACCGGACCGGCCGCCACCAGGACGCACTCATGACCATTGAAGCGGACGAACCGATTCCCGACGCGGTCCTCGACGAAATCCGCGGCTTCTCGTGGCTTCGCTGGGCGAGGCGCGTCGAAAAAATTACCTAGCGTCCTTTGATTATGAATTTTGGATTCTTGATTATGGATTGGGAGCCTCGCGCGCCGAGCCCCGCCCCGCGCGCTGGCCCGCCGTTCTAAAATTCAAAATTCAAAATCGAGAATCGTAGTTCCATGCATCGCTCGATCGAATCGCTACTAGCTGACGCCGCGCAGGGTTCGCTTTCCCTGCCCGAGGTTGTGCTCGCGCGGGAGGTGGCGGAGAGCGGCCGCAGCGCAGAGGAGATTCGCGGGAGGATTACGCGCACCTTGGCGGTGATGCGCGAGGCGATTGACGAGGGGCTCAAGGGAGATGTGCGCTCGCCCTCCGGGCTGACGGGGGGGCGGGCGCGGCGTCTCTGGGAAGACGGGCCGCGGCTGCTGGGGCCGCGCGTGACGGTGACGCTGGCGCGGGCGATTTCAACCCTCGAAGTGAATGCGGCGATGGGATTGATCGTCGCGGCGCCGACAGCGGGAGCAGCGGGGGTGCTCCCGGCTATCCTGATCAGCGCGGGCGAGTTCCTCGAGGCACCCGAGGAGGCGCTGGTCGATGCCATGCTGGTCGCGGGCGGCGTGGGCGGCGTGATCGCCCATCGCGCCTCGCTCTCCGGCGCCGAGGGCGGTTGCCAAGCCGAAACCGGCACCGCCGCGGCGATGGGCGCCGCCGCCGTGACCTTTCTAGCGGGCGGGACGAACGAGCAGCTTTCCACGGCAGTCGCGCTGTCGCTGCAGGGAATGCTCGGATTGATCTGCGATCCCATCGGCGGGCTGGTCGAGATCCCCTGCATCTACCGCAACGCATCCGCGGCCATGCAGGCAATCTCCGCGGCGGAGATGGCACTCGCCGGCCTAGACTTTCCCGTCAGCGCGGACGAGGTCATCGATGTGATGGGAGAGGTAGGGCGGAAGATGCCCGCTGCCTATCGCGAAACTGCGATGGGCGGGCTGGCGGCCACGCCATCGGCACGGAGACTCATTCAGATCCGCCCTTCGCCGCACCCCGCGGGGATCAGCGCGTGACCCCGCGAAACCGCGCCCGCTCTTGGCGCGTAGGGACCGATATGCGAATCTTCGACCGCTGAGCGGATGGTCTTTCTCCTCATCATCGCCATCATCTTCATTCTCGCGCCCATTGCGAACGGGTATGCGAAACGAATGAGCCAACCGGGCCTCCCAGCGGCGGATGCCGCCGAGCTCGGGCGGCTCCGCGAAGAGATGGACCGCCTGACCGCACAGATAGCGAAGATGGAGGACGAACACTCTTTCATGCTTCGTCTGCTCGAGAACGGCACGCCAGATTCGCAGTTGCCGCCGCCCCGCGGCTCGCAGGCCGCCGATCAAGCTCCGTGATCCCGATGCGCTGCACCCCGAATGATGGCCCGCGCGGCGCCGGAGCCGCGGCGCGAAACTTGACCTTGCACGAAACCCCTCAACCCGGGAGACCCGAATGGTGACGCGAGAGGATGTGGAAAGCTTTCTGTTTCGCACGGAGCAGGAGTACGAAGAAGTCGAGAATGGCATGTGGCTCGTCAATACGGGGGTGGATGGCGCCCGGCTCGTGGTGCATCATTCGCCGCCGTTGCTGCTCTTCCGGCTCAAGGTGATGGATCTGCCGGAGAGCGAAGAGCGCTGTGCGGAGCTGTACGAGCGCCTGCTAGAGTTGAACGCGACCGACATGGTGCATGGTGCATACGGCCTCGAGCAGGGGGATGTGGTGCTGGCGGATGCCCTAGAATTAGAAAACTTGGACTTCAACGAGTTCCAAGCTTCCATAGATTCGATTCAGATGGCTGCGGCCGCCCATATGGAACCGCTCGCGCCGTACCGGAACTGCTGAACTTCAGGGAAGAGGGGAGAGGTTATAGGGAACGGGTCACCGGGAACAGCAGGAGGTGTTTCGGTGCGCCGCGGAAAGGCCGCTACGCTATCCCGGAAACTGCCGCGCCTGATGCACGTGCCTTGGCCTGTCCCGCTCACCACTGCCAACTGTAGCCTGTCACCTATTCAACTGTAACCTGTAACCTCCGTTACCATGGGATTATTCAACAAGCTGTCCACGCTGATGCGGTCCAACATCAACGACATGATCGCTCGGGCGGAAGATCCCGAGAAGATGTTGAACCAGATCATATTGGACATGCGCGAGCAGCTGACCAAGGCGAAGCAAGAGGTCGCGGTCGCCATCGCGGATGAACGGAAGCTCAAGGCGCAAGCGGAAGAAGAGGGGCGGCAGTCGCAGGAGTGGGAACGGCGGGCGATGCTGGCGGTGCGCGAGGAGCGAGACGATCTAGCCCGCCAGGCACTCGCGCGGCAGCAGGAGTTCGGCGAGCGGGCTCATTCGCTTCACGAGACGTGGCAGCGGCAGTCCTCGGAGACGGAACGCCTCAAGGATTCGCTGCGGCAGCTCAACTCGAAGATCGAGGAGGCGCGCCGCAAAAAGAACCTGCTCATCGCGAAGCAGAAACGGGCGCAGGCGCAGAAGCGCATCCACGAGACCATGGCCGGGCTTTCGGACAAGTCCGCATTCGAGGCCTTCGACCGCATGGCCACACGCATCGAGGAAAATGAACGGCGCGCGCTAGCGGCCGCGGAGGTATCGGACGAGCTGAGCGGCGACCCGCTCGAGAAGCAGTTTGCGCAGCTCGAATCCGGCGGCGGCGATGCCGAGTACCGCCTGCTCGAGCTGAAGCAGCGAATGGGGATGTTGCCGCCCGGCGAAACGGCGGAACCGCGGCAGCAGCTCGCTAGCGGCGATGGCGGGGGCGCCCCCTCGCCCGAAGCGCAGGCGGAACAGGAGAACACCCAGGTGCACGATGCGGAGCTGCTCGGCGAGTTCGAGGAGCTGGAACGCGGTGGTCCCGCCGGGAGCTGACCATCTGATGACCGAAGCAACGCCAGCGGAAACGAAGCCGCCCGCGGAGTCTCGCCCCGCTGAGAGCGAAGGCGCGCCGCGGCGCGTTCCGTTCACCCTGTTATTCGCTACGGCGACACTGATCCTGCTGTTGTTGTTCTTCAAGAGTGTCGCGGACATCCTCTTCCTGCTCTTCATCTCGGTGCTTTTCGCGCTATATCTTAGCGCGATTACCGACTTTCTGGAACGGCGGCTGCAGCTTCAGCGGCGATACGGAATCATGCTCGCCTTGTTAGTGACCCTGGTGGCCGCATCGGGCATCGGGTACCTGATCGTGCCGCCCGTACTCGCGCAGACGCAGGAACTGTTCGCAGCGCTGCCGGCACTGATCGCGCAGGGGCAAGCCGGTCTGCTCAACCTGCTCGGCCGCTATCCGGTGCTCGCGGAGATCTTGCCGTCGCCAGATGCGGTAGCCGAACCGGCCGCCGGGTCGCCGCTGTCTAGGATCGGCGAGTACTTCGCCGGCGTCTTCCCCTATCTGTTCCACTTGGGCGAATTCCTGATCCACCTGTTCAGCGTGCTGGTGATGGGCGTCTACATGACGCTGAGCCCGGGCCAATACCGCGATGGATTCGTTGCGCTCTTCCCTCCCGTGCACCGGGATCTGACCCGCGACATCCTGGACCATCTGTCGCGCACCCTGCGCTCGTGGATCGTGGGCCAGATCCTCGCCATGTTCTTCCTCGCCGTCTTCACCTGGATCGGACTAATGCTGCTGAGCGTGCCCTACGCACTCGCCTTCGGGGTGTTCACCGGCGTGGTCGCCATCGTGCCTTTCTTCGGGACGCTGGTCTCGACCATTCTGCCGGCGCTCTTCGTGCTCGGCGCCGGTGGCTTCACCACGGCGCTGTTCGTGATTCTGCTGGGCGTTTTGATTCACCTGATCGAGGCCAACTTCATTCACCCCATCATCATGCAGCGGCAGGTGCATCTGCCGCCTGTGCTCTCGATCTTGAGCGTGCTGATCATGGCCGAGTTGCTGGGCATCGTCGGCCTGCTGGTGGCGGTGCCGGTGCTGGCGACCACGATGGTCGTTGTGCAGCGGATCTATGTGGAACGAATCTTAGAAGGCCGCGGCTTCCGCCGGCGCATCCGCACCGACGAGTCGCGCGTCTGGCTGCCATGGCGCCGTGACCGGCGCCTGTCTCACATCGAGCAGCTCGAGCAGAGCGAGGGCGTTCCGCAGCCGCCCGCCCCCCCGCCCGGCGCAGCCGCGCCGGAGGCGAGCGGATGAAGCGCGGCGCTGCCTTGCGCGACCACCGCTACCTGATTCTCGCGGAAGGCTACTTCGGGCCGGAGACTTCCAAAACGGCAAACAGCGCGATCCGCTATTTGCCCGAACAGGTAGCCGCCGTGATAGACTCGCGCACCGCCGGCCGCACGGCAGGCGGCGTGCTCGGGTTCGGGGGCGACATTCCTGTCCTGGCAACGCTCGATGAGGCGCTCGCAAGGAACGCCACCGCACTGCTGATTGGCATTGCGCCGCAGGGCGGGCGGCTGCCTGATGCCTGGCGGCCGGTGCTCGGGACGGCGATGGCGGCGGGGCTGGACATCGTCAGCGGCCTCCACGCCTATCTCTCCGACGACCCGCAGCTATCCGGGGCGGCAGAGCGTAGCGGGGTGTCGATTGTCGATCTGCGCAAGCCGCCGCCGGATCTGCCGGTCTCGACCGGCAGGGCGAAAGATGTAGATGCCTATGTAGTGCTGACTGTAGGAACCGATTGCAACATCGGCAAGATGACCGCGGCGCTGCAGATCCGGGATGCGCTCGAGGCGAAGGGCACGCGCGCCGGGTTCGCGCCAACGGGGCAAACGGGGATTCTGATTGAAGGGTGGGGGATCGCGGTAGACGCCGTCGTAGCGGACTTCATCGCAGGCGCGGCAGAGCGGCTGGTGCTCGAGGCAGCCGCTGACAACGACCTCGTCCTCGTCGAGGGGCAGGGCTCTCTGGTGCACCCCGGCTATTCCGGGGTCACGATGGGACTGCTGCACGGCTCGATGCCGGATGCCATGATCCTCTGCCATCAGCCGACCCGCAAGCACCCCTTCACCAGCAGCAACCCCCGCGCCTACAGCTGGATGCAGCTGCCCAGCGTCACGGAGATGATCGCGATCTGCGAGCGGACCATCGCGCCGCTCCGCGAATCCCGGGTGATTGCGATCGCTCTCAACACCTACGATCTGGACGATCAGCAAGCTGCGGACGCGGTCCAGCACATCGGCGCCGAAACCGGTCTCACCACGACCGACCCCGTCCGCTTCGGCGCGGGGCCGCTGGCGGAGGCAATTCTAGCAGCGCGGGCGGGCAGGCGCGCCGCCGCGGCGGCCGGTTGAGGCTGGGCCCCGGCGCGCAACCGTCGTGGTATTATCAAGTCGGCACGCTCACCAACTGATGGTGCCCTGCTTGCTGGTGTCAATGTCCGCGGTGTCTCCCTCGTCGAACAGGAACTTCTCGGTATTCTCCGTGAGGAACTTGCGCGCTTCCGGGTCGCGCAGGTTGAGTCCGTAATGGTTG
>JBBSMO010000144.1:0-6371 GCA_038233155.1 Longimicrobiales bacterium | reverse complement strand
CACCGCCTGCGGCGTCACCCCCAGCAGGTGGGCCATCTCGCGTCGCGTGCGGCCCTGCTCCACCACCGCGTGCACCGCACGGCGGCGCAACGCTTCTTTCGCATCTGCCGACAACGACCGGGCGTCAAAGAGCTACATGCCCAGCAATAGACACGATCCCGAGAGATAAACTCAATCTAGTTCGTGCTCTGAGTAGTAAGGGCGAGCGACTGAGCGAAACGGGTAGTCAGACGGATCGCCGGTCTGCAGCTTGCGCATGGCGTGTGCTGATACGGCATTCATCACCGGCGGACGATTGTGGTGCGCTGCCCACCTCGCGGATCACCCGCCGGGGTGGTACACCCGCTCTGTGTGCCCCCTGAGCTGCGAGGGATAGAAATAGATCTCCCGCAGATCCCCCGTGCTGTACCGCATCGCCTGATCGTTGAAGTGCGGCGAGCGCGGATCGCCGCTCTCTCCTCCAGCCGAGACGGCCCGCGCCCGCACGCTGTCGCCGAACTCGACGACCGCCACGAAGCTGTTCCCGCTCGTGCCGTAACGCTTCTTCGTCCCTTCGTACGTGCGGGCGCCGAAGGAGGCGAGCGATCCCCACTGTGCGGAGGTGAAGCCCACGGGGATGCTTGGCCCCTCGTCAGTGAAGGGCTGCACGATGTCGCCGGTGAGGCGCTGAAAGCGGTTGATCTCTCCCCACGGGGTCCGCCAGCTCCCGAAGTCGCCCTCCAGCCGATCGGAGGCGGCGGCCAGGGTCCCCAGCTTCTGCTCCGCCGTCGTGCGCGTGGCCATGTAGTCGTACACGGACATCCCTGCCTGTCGCGCCTCGGGGCCGACCCGGCGCCACAACTCCTCTCCCCAGTACACGGCGAGCGAGGTCGGCACCGAGTTCACTCCCCAGCGGAAATCCCACCCGCGCAGAAGCGCGATCTGCTGCGCGAGCTCGCCCCTGAGCGGAGCGGATGCCGGGGTCCGGTCGTACGCCGCAACCAGCGCCGGGATCAGCTGCGCGAACGCCGGGAGGTAGGGATCGTACGCCGCGCGGATGAGCGACTCCAGCGTGAAATCCGTTTTGCCCTGCAGCACCATCATCGCGTGGATCCCGCGCGGATTCTCCCCGGCCGTGTCCATGTAGCGCGGGAAGTCCTCGCGCTTCGGGCTGTACGCCCCCGCCGCCGAGTATGGCCAGTTGTTGGTGTTCGCGATCCAGCCGTTGGGCGGGTTCAGCAGGAACGGCGCCTCCTCCAGCGCGTGCAGTCCCTTCCAGTCGGTCGCCGGATCGCTCCCGTTCACCGGGCGGGTGTAGTCGAAGCGGCTGTCGCGCCGGGGGATGAACTGCGGGTGGAAGTACGCGATGTTTCCATCCGCGTCGGCGTAGATGGTGTTGTTCGACGAGTTGGCCTTGAAATTCATGACCTCGCGGAACGCCCGGAGGTCGCGCGCCTTGGTGCGCAGAAAGGACTGGCTGAGCGCCGCCACGGGGCGGTTCATCAGCGCCACGCTCACCCACTTTCCGTCCGCCTCGTGGACGATCGGGCCGTGATGGGTCCGGTAGACGGTGAACGTCTTCCGCGCCATCCTGCCGTCCGCCGTCCGGTAGGGCACCGTGACGGCGGAGGTGATGACGGGGCGCTCCTCCTTTCCGAAGCGATAAAAGAGGCGGCCGTCCCGCTCAACGATCGTCTCCAGGAACTCGTCCACGACGTCCACCCCGCTCGAGGTGTGCATCCAGCCCAGGCGCTCGATGAAGCCCTGGTAGACAAAGAACTGCCCCCAGGTCACCGCCCCGTAGGCGTTCAGCCCCTCGTCGCTGGTCGCCTGCAGCTCGGAGCGGAAAAAGAAGGAGGTGTGCGGGTTGATGAGGAGCAGGGCGTTGCCGTTGGCGGTGTTCGATGGGGCGATGGCGAAGCCGTTCGACCCCGTCGGCTCCCGGAAGCGGGCGCCGTTCTCCTCCGGCGCGAGGGCCACGGTGCGCTTGCCGTAGAACGCCTCCAGCTCGCTCAGCGACACCCGCTCGATGTCGCCGCCGATGCTTCCTTCGCTGAAGGCGAGCGCCATCCAGGGCTCGAACCGTCGGATCACCCGCGGCGTGACCTGCGGGTGGGTATGGAGATAAAAGTTCAGCCCGCCGGCCCAGGCGTCCATCAGCGCCTGCAGCCACGCCGGGCTCGCGGAGTACTGCGCCTTCAGGGTGTCGGGGTCGATGAACAGCTTCATCCGCAGGTCCCCGTAGATCGCGGACTCCCCCTCCGCCTCCGCCAGCCGCCCCAACGCGTTGAGGTAGTTGGTCTCCACCCGGTTGAAGTCGTCCTCGGCCTGCGCGTACGTCATCCCGAACACCGCGTCCGCGTCGGTCTTTCCGCGAACGTGGGCGATCCCCCAGTCGTCCCGCACGATAGTGACGTTCTGCGCCTGCCGCTCCCATCGGGCGGCGTCGCTGTTCACGGGGCCCGGTGCCGCGTGGGAGGCGCAGGCGGTCAGGAGGAGGAGTGCAAGCGCTCGCAGCGAGCGAGCCGTCTTAAGCATGGGGATCATCGGTGAATTGCATCCTCGAAGGTTGGGGGCGGCCGGGCGCCGCTCCAGTGTCGCGTGCGTCGCCACAGCTCAGAGCGGCGGTGTCGTCCAAGGTGAGCGTCGATGCCGCGTTGCCTGCTCGTACGCGTATGCGATCTCGATCAGCAGGGGCTCGGTCCAAGCGTCCCCCAGGATCTGCAGCCCCACGGGAAGGTTGCCGTGCACGTAGCCCATCGGGACGGTGATCGCGGGAAAGCCGGTGGGCGGCGAGATCTGCCAGCTGTTGTTGCCGTGGGGCGTGTTCAGATCCCCGATCAGCCGCGGCGGATTGCTCCAGGTGGGATAGACGAGCGCGTGGAGCCGCCCGGCCGAGAGCACCGCCCGCACTCCGGCGCGCAGCCTGGGAACGTTCGCGGCCGCCTCCCTGCACTCCTTGTCCTCCTCGGGCGAGGTGAATCGCTGAAAGTCACGCAACCGTCCGGCGATGCTGGGATGGTACCTCCCCGAGGCGACGATCTCGTCCAGGCTCTTCACCGGGGCACGGGGACCCAGGCTCGCCAGGTAGGCGTTGATATCCGTCTTGAAGCGTCCGCACCAGAGCGAGCCCTGAAGGGTGTCCAGCTCCGGAATCCTCACGTCCACCACCTCCGCGCCCTGCCGCCGCATCGCCTCCAGCGCCTCCTCGAAGCGCGCCAGCACCGCCGTGTCGGCAGTGGGAGTGTTGGAGAGCTGCCGCACCACCCCGATCCGCTTTCCGCGCAGCCCGTCGGCGCGGAGATACGCGGCATACCCCTCGGACGGCACGCGCCCCCGGCTGGCGGCCGTGACCGGATCTGCGGAGTCGTGCCCGGCGATGACGTCCAGCACCGCCGCGGCGTCGGCCACCGTGCGAGCCATGGGCCCGCCGACATCCCGGTCCAGGTACAGCGGCACGATCCCGTCCCGGCTGGTCAGCCCCATGGTGGAACGGATTCCGACCAGCGCCTGGTGCGCCGACGGGCCGCGGATCGAGTTGCCCGTGTCGGTGCCCAGCCCCACCGCCCCGAAACTCGCGGCCACCGCCGCGGCCGTGCCACCGCTCGACCCCGCGGTGACGCGGGTCGGGTCGTAGGGGTTGCGCGTGTAGCCGGGGAGCATCGATCCCACGGTTTCGTACGGAGTAAAGGCGAACTCCGCCATGTTGCTCTTCGCCAGCACGATGGCCCCCGCTTCCCGGAGCCGGCGCACCTGGTAGGCGTCATTCGGTGGGATGGAGCCGGCCAGGGCGAGCGACCCCGCGGTGGTCGGGAGGTCCTGCGTATCGTAGTTGTCCTTGACGATGACCGGAATGCCGTGCAGCGGCCCCGCGAAGCGCCCGTTCCAGCGGTACAGGCGGTCCAGGGAGTCCGCCACCGCCAGCGCGTCGGGGTTGACGGTGATCAGCGCGTTGAGGTAGGGCCCGCGCTTGTCGTACGCGTCGATCCGCGCGAGGTAAGCTTCCACCAGAGCCCGCGAGGTCAACCGCCCCTCCTGAAAGGCCCGGTGGATCTCGTCTATGCCCGCCTCCTCGAGCTGGAATCCGGGCGTGTGCGCCGGAAGGGTGGCGCAGCCGGCGAGCACCGGGAGAGCCGAGGCCAGAGCCGTTACCAGCGCGCGACCCAGGAATCGCATTCCCTCACCCCGGAGAATGGTTGAGCGGCCACGGTCGCCATCGCGCGTGGCCAGAGGAGCGATGGAAACGGTTAGCCCACCTTTGCCGGTTTCGCAAGAGCGTCCTACCGGCGCTTGGATCCCGCGTTCGGGGTCCACAGGGGCAGCTCACCGGGACCTGCGGGCCCGATCTTCCCCTCCACCGACCGGAGCAGCGCGGGCGCATCGTAGAGGCGCCCGGCCCTCATTACCCAGCGCACGTTGCGCGTGTTACGGATGTCTTCCAGGGGATTGCCCCGGACGATGAACAGATCGGCCCACTTTCCGGTCTCGATGGTGCCGAGCTGATCGCCGACGCCCAGTGCCTGGGCTCCGTTGATCGTGGCGATTCGAAGCGCGGCCGGCGGCGGAATGCCCGCCAGCACGAGCGAGTGCAGCTCCCGGTGCACGGAAAAGCCGGAAAAGAACTGTCCCCAGCTGGGGTGGTCCGTCCCCAGCGTGATCAGGTGCCCGCCGCCCGCCTCGTAAAAGCCCCGGAGCGTGCCGCGCTTGACCCGGTAGATCGTCTCGAACTGCGGATCGATCCTGCGCGGCTCCCGACGCCGTATGACCTCGCGCAGATACGGCGTGAGATACTTCCCCTCGTCGGCGAAGTCTTCGAACACCACCGGGTCCTGCTCGCCAAAGTAGCCGTAGGCGGACAGGGTCGCGTCGAAAAACACGTTGTGCTCGAGGTACAGCGCGACGATCCGCTTGAATTCGGGGGTTCCGGGCGTGAAACGAACCAATGACTCGTACGCCGGCCGATCGGCGGGAAAGGCATCGCCGCCCAGGAAGTGCTCAACCCGATCGATTCCCATGAGGATGGCGTCGCGGGGATTGACGCTGTGGTTGAACCCGGATTCGAGGTGCCCGGTCACGGTCAGCCCGTGCTGGTGGGCGCGCTCGATCAGCGCCCGCAGGTGCTCAGGGCGGATCCGCTTGGCCTTGAACCCTCGCGCTCCCCTCTCCGCCCAGTGATCCACCCGGCGGCGGATCTCCTCCGCGGTGATCTCGGGGTCCCACCCGGGGGCCGCGGCGCCGAAGTACGGCCCGGAGTTGAAGATCCTCGGCCCGATCCGCTCGCCTCGCTCGATCCGGATCCGTAGCTCGCGCATCTGCTCCGGGTTCATCTCCCCGGCGGAAAAGGTGGAGGTCACGCCGTTGGCCAGAAACAGCACGGGATACGCGGTGGTCTCGTCCACCCGCCCCTTGCCGAACAGGTCGACCGCGTAGTGCGCATGAAGATCGAACAGCCCCGGCAGGATGTACTCGCCGTCCGCGAGCTCCACCACCTGCGCGCCGGCGAGGTCCGCCCCTTCCGGAACCGGGCCGATCTCGAAGAACTTTCCCGCTCGGACCCGGATCCCGGGATTCGGCACCACCTGCTCCCCGGTGCCGGGGAAGAGCCAGCCGCCTCGGATGACCACGTCCCGCACCTGCTGCGCGGGGAGCGGCGTGGCCCAAAGCAGGGCCATCCACAGGAGGAGAGCGGCCCGAGCAACCAACAGGGAAGAGCGTTGCATTGCAGACCGAGGAGCTGAAGGGCATAGCGGAGTGCACATGGAAATCCGTGGGCCGCTGGCGCGAGCGCCCCTCGCGCAACCTGGGCAGTCCGGATCCCCCGATGTCATCGTGATACGCGAGCGGGCGAGATTCCCGAGGAATCTGCTCCTCCGCGCGTTGTCGAGATCGCGATCGCCGATGAATATTGACACTCCCCACGGAT
This sequence comes from Longimicrobiales bacterium, assembly GCA_038233155.1. Lineage (GTDB taxonomy): Bacteria > Gemmatimonadota > Gemmatimonadetes > Longimicrobiales > Longimicrobiaceae > JBBSMO01. Next base: position 469 of record JBBSMO010000144.1, on the reverse strand, counting down.
AGATCTGGGGGATTCTCGGGTCTGACTCCACCCGTAGCTCGCCGACGGTCCTGCCCGGACCGGACATGCACATCGAATCCCGAAGGTTCCAAGCGACCGGCGCGTTCAGCCTTGTTGCATCCGAAGTGCTTCTTGAAGCTACTTGTCCCGAAGAAACACCGCAAGAGCCCGCGGCTCTCGCCGCGAGTGCCTTGTATCCCCACGGATAAATCCGGGGGCTTTACGGGGCTGTGTCAAGTTGAGCCCCGGGAGGTCGGGGCAGGTCGCGCGAGGAGGGGAGGAGGGCCAGATTGCCGCACCTCCTCTCTGCTCCCACACCGAGTGCCATGATGACGACCTCCTCCCCACTCCCGAACGCCTACAGTGGCTACCGCTTCCCGGGTCAGGTAATCGCGCACGCCGTGTGGCTCTACCTGCGCTTCCCCTTGAGCTTTCGGGATGTGGAGGAGCTGCTCGCCGAGCGTGGCAT
>JBBSMO010000143.1:0-6404 GCA_038233155.1 Longimicrobiales bacterium | reverse complement strand
TGGAACCGCTGCTAGGTTTGCTCATCGGACCGATCAAGGGACATCAAGCCGCCGCGGCGGAGTCACGGCGCGGCCGAACGGTGCTATATTGCGCCGGGAACGTTGGAACAGCAAACCGGGGACCGGCGCGAGTAGAGGGGCGTGAAGATGAACGGAGCAGATCTGCTCGAAATCAACGGGGAGGTGCGGGTCCCCGCGGCGGAGCTGGGCTTTCGGGCGAGTCGCTCGGGCGGGCCTGGCGGGCAGCACGTCAACACCTCGTCTACACGCATCGAACTGCTCTGGGATGTGGGCACCACGCCGAGCCTCGACGAGGTGCAGCGCGCGCGGGTACAGCGCAAGCTGGCAAACCGCATCAATTCGGAAGGCGTGCTTCTGCTAGCGGAGAGCGGCAGCCGCAGCCAGCACCAGAACAAGCAGACGGTGACCGACCGGTTCTGCGAGTTGGTCGCCGAGGCGCTCCGCAAGCCAAAGCCGCGCAAGAAGACGCGCCCCACACGGGCCTCCCGCGAGCGCCGGCTGAAGGCGAAGAAACGCCGCTCCGAACTAAAGCGTTCTCGAGGACCCGTCAGGCGGGATGAATAAGCGCTGCCCGAAGCGGCCATCGCGCCGCTCTGCATGCTTGGTCTGTCTGGCATGGCCCCGCTTCGGGCGGGGGCACCGCTCTTGCGACACTCGCACCGGGAGCGGCACCACACATACTGAACGTGAACAGGAGAACGACCGATGGGCTTTTTCTGGTGGCTGATTGTCGGCCTGATCGCCGGCGCACTCGCGAAGCTGATCATGCCGGGCAAAGATCCCGGCGGCTGCATCATCACCATTCTGTTGGGAATCGCCGGCGCTTTCGTCGGCGGTTGGCTCGCGTCGCTCTTCGGCATGGGTGCGGGCGGGCCGGCGGGTATCATCGGCGCCACCATCGGCGCGATAATCCTGCTGGCGATCTACCGCATGTTTGTAGGGCGCAAGCGCACCTGAGGCTGGAACTGCTCTGCCGCCAGGACAGAGGCTCGTTGCCTGAAAAGGTCCCGCCCACTCACATGTCATCCTGAGGGAGCAAAGCGAGGGAAGAGCCTGCCCTGAGCCTGCCGAAGGGATCTCCTGCCGTACCGCGGGGAATTCTTCGCTACGCTCAGAATGACAGCCGCTGGGCGGGGTGCGCACGGCCCGCGTTGCCTGCGCTCTCGAGCAGCATCTCCTCCATGCGCGAAAGGCAGCGCCCCATTTTCTTGGCGAACGGCCCGTGGCGGGCATCCCCGGGGAAGAGGTCGCCTAGGGCGATGGGTGCCGCGGCGGCGAAAGGGACCATCGCCTCGTACAGCTTGTCGACGAAATGCACCCAACGCAGAGCATCCTCGAGCGAGGTGACCGGCTGAACACCGTACGTCTGAAGCTCTGCAAACTGCGCGATGAACTCCGCATACCGGATCGGGTGCAGCTCGCGAAGCGCGGCCTGCAGCCCGGCGAAGCCGACGCGCAGGCCGTTGCCGGCGAGCGGTGCCGCCATCAGCTCTGCTTCACTGACAAAGTAGTCGCGCCCCGGCTCAGCCTGAAAGCGGCGCTGGCGGAAGTCGTCACCCTCTATGCGGACGACGCGAAACCCGGAAGCCAGCTCCTCGATCTCCAACTTGAAGTCCTTTTGCGAAAAGCGCCCGCGCCCTAGCTCGGCGGGTACGGTGTTGGAGGTTACCGCGACGGCGACGCCGTCTTCCACCACGCCGCGCAGAAAGGCGAGCGCGAGCTGCAGGTTGCCGGGGTCATCGAGCTCCCACTCATCTACTGCAACCAGGCGCATGGGGGCGAAGTCGCGCCGGGTTTGCGCGACGCCGCGCAGGCCGATCGCGTACATCAGCTCATCAAAGGAAAGGTACGCCTTGGGGCTGGGCGCGGCATTCCAAAGCCCGGCGAGCAGGTGGGTCTTGCCGACGCCAAATCCGCCGTCGAGGTACAGGCCGACGCCGCGCGCGGGGCCTTGCAGGCGGGCGCGCAGCCTCTCGGCGAGACCGGGCTCGCTGGCGACCTTGCCGGCAAAGGTGCACACCTGCTGCAGCGCTGCCGCCTGAGAGGGGTATGCGGGGTCCGGACGATAGGCGGAGAGCCGCTTGCCCGCAAAGCGAGGGGGCGGCGCGAACTGGCTGACAAACGACTGCCCGCCGCGAAGGGCGGGCAGGTCCAGCATCAACTGCGAGAGTTCCTTCAACCGCCGGTGACCACGAGGCTACTCGTAGACTGAGACACTCGAAATCGGCAGGTGGTTTTCAACGGTCATCTCGATGTCCTGCCCCGGAAAGAAGTGCAGCGACGGGGTGTAGTAGGAACGGCGCGAGCCGATGGGATCGACCATCAGGCGAATGTCTCCGGGGGACTTGCCTAAGTCCGGCGGCAGCTTGAACGTCGCGTGCCTAGTGGCTACTACCGTGCCGAGGCGGTAGCGGGTACCGAGCCGGACCGCGTAGACGTTGACGTCGGACCAGTTGTTGTTCTTGATCCGGACGTAGGAGGGCACCGGCGCCTGCTTGGCGCTCTCCGCCCTCTTCTTGCCGAACGGCATGCAGCCGGCCGTCAGCAGCAAGACGGGAAGCAGCACCGCCGCAATGGACGAGCTCTTCATGGAACACCTCCGGGAAGATGTGGCGCGGCGCCCCGGTCGCGGTGGTGCCGCCGACAGGCGTTGCGGAAACTGACACTGCTCTGAACGTCAAGGCGCATGCCAACCTCTTGATCTACCGCCGTGACTGGCCAGAGTTCCAGCCGGGCGGCCAAGGCCAATCACAACGGCCGCGGCTCTGCTAGGAGCCGCGGCCGTTGTGATACTGCCGGTTCAGCGAAACCATTGCCGCTTCACCGCTGCTGCGTGCTGCTCTTGGTCGTATCCAGCGGGGTGCGGGTAACCGGTTCCATGTTGTTGGCCTGCAACTGCTGGTTCAACTGCGGCAGTTGTTGGTCCAGCACCTGCTGCATTTTGGTGACCTGCTGGTCGAGCTGTTCGGACAGATAGTTGAACACCTCGTACGCCTGCGCCGTAGGCGCTCCCGTCGCGCTCTCGACCACCCCGCCTAGTGCCGCGATCTTGTTGTTGAGCTTGATCGGGTAGTTGAGCGGGTCCTGGTTGCTGCGATTTTTCACCTGGTAGATCTCGCCCTCGACCGCCGCGAGCTGGTTCTTGAGCTGCTCGGCGCTCTGACGAACCTGCGCGTCCTGCGTCTTTGCCAGCACGGAATCTACCTGCTGGTTCACGCCGCGGATGAGGAGCACCGCCTCGTTCGCCTCGGTGACTTTGTCACGGATCTGCGTGGCGAGCTCGTACCGCTTCCGCACATCCGCGATCTGTACTCCCTCGATGCGCGGGTCCATGCGCACTTCGAACGGCTGCGTCTGCGTCTTTCCGTCCACCGTCAGGCGCACCTGATACTGGCCGGGCACGACCATGGGTCCCGCATTCCGCGCCGCCCACATGATCAGGTCGGGGAAATCTGTGAAGCCCTCGCCGCGCAGGTCCCACACGAAGCGGTTCATCCCTGCCTTGACCGAAGGACTGCGGCTGCCGCGCGACTGCGGGCCTTCTTCTGCTTCTTCGCCCGGCGAATCCTCCTTGGCGCTGTCGGCCTTCGCTTCGCCGGTGAAGCTGCGGATCACGGTGCCGCTGGGGTCCATGAACTCGAGCTTCAGCTGCTGGGCCGGCTGCTGAAGGTAGTACGAAACAGCCACTCCGGGATCTACCTCGCGCACCGTCGCATGCGGCTTGAAGAGGTGCACCGGCATACGCGCGAGCTCCTGCGGCGTCATTTCGCGCAGAGGCCCGATGCCGGGCAACACCCAGAACGAGCGGCCGTGGGTCGCGATCGCTAGGTCGCGTTCCGTCGGCTGCAGATCCGCGACCTGTACTACAGGCAGGTTCTGCTGGAGGCGCCGCCAGCTCGCACCGTCGTCCCAGGAGACCCAAACGCCGCGCTCGGTGCCGGCGAAGAGCATTTTCGGGCGCACCACATCCTCGCGAACGCTGCGTACGATCTCGTCGGCCGGCAACCCCGTCGTGATGCGCGTCCACGTCGCGCCATAGTCGTCGGTGCGGAACATGTACGGCGCGAAGTCGTCCATCAGGAAACGGTTCGCCGAAATGTAGGCTGTCCCCGGCCGGTGCGGCGAGACCTCTACAGTGGTGATCTTGGACAGCTCCGGCAGCCCCGGCGGTGTCACATTCTGCCAGTTCGCGCCGCCGTCGCGGGTGATGTGTACCAGCCCGTCGTCCGAACCGGTCCACATCACCTGCCCGTCGTGCGGAGAAGGCTGGAACGCGAAGATGGTCGCAAAGGTTTCTACGCCCGTCTGGTCCTTGGTCAGCGGGCCGCCCGAGGGGCCCATGGTCTCGTCGAGAGAGCGCGTCAGATCCGGCGAGATTCTCTCCCAGTTCATCCCGCCGTTTGTGCTGCGGAAAACGTGCTGCGAAGTGGTGTACAGCACGGACGGGTCGGTCGGGGAGAAGACGATCGGAAAGGTCCACTGGATCCGCTCGCGAATGTCTGCGGCCGAGTACCCCATCGGGTTTTCAGGCCAGACGCTCACCAGTTGCGACTGCCCGTTCTCGTGATTGTAGCGGCTGAGGCTGCCGCCGTAGCAGCCGGCGTAGAAAACGTCCTCGTTTCGGGGGTCCTGCGCTACGTAGCCGCTCTCGCAGCCGCCCACGGCGTAGAAGTAGTCTCCCCCGCCGCGCGCCGCGAGAAAGTCCCACCCGCCCGAAGGCACGCAGACCGTCGAATTGTCCTGCTGGCCACCGCAAAGATGGTACGGCTCGTGGTCCGTAACGGTAAGGCGGTAGATCTGAGCCGTCGGGTAGTCCTGCTCCGTCCAGGTTTCGCCGCCATTCACACTGACGTTGCCGCCGCCATCGTTGGAATTGGCTAGCCGCTGGTTGTTGCTAGGAGCGATCCACAGGTCGTGATTGTCGCCGTGCGGCACGTCGCTGCGAAGCGAATCGGGGAAAGTCTCGCCGCCATCTTTGGACTTGTAGAAGCCGGTGTTCAGCACGTAGACGACATCTTTGTCCTGCGTGTCCGCGAAGACGCGGGTGTAGTAGAAGGCCCGCTGGCGCAGCTTGCGCTCGTCGTTGACGCGCGTCCACGTCTGCCCGGCATCATCCGAACGGAAAACGCCGCCCGAGTCGGCTTCGATGATGGCGTAGACGCGGTTTTCATCCACTGGCGACACGGAGACGCCAATCTTGCCGATGACCGAGTCCTGCGGCAAGCCGGTGTTGCGGGTAATTTCGGTCCAGTTGGCCCCGCCGTCGGTGCTCTTGAACAGACCGCTGCCGGTGCCGCCGCTGGACATTGCCCACGGTTTGCGCCACGCCTCCCACAGCGCGGCATAGACGATGTTCGGGTTCTTCGGGTGAAGGGAGATGTCCACCGCGCCGGACTCGTCGTCACGGTACAGTACCTTGGTCCAGCTAGCGCCGCCATCGGTCGAGCGGTACACCCCGCGCTCGGGGTTGGGCGCGCCGTAGTGGCCGAAAGCACCGGCGAACACCGTGTTGCAGTCGGTCGGGTGAACGCGTACGCGCGAAAAGTTGCGCGCTTCCTTCAGCCCGATGTGCTGCCAGGTTTTACCCGCGTCGGTGGTTTTGTACAGACCGTCACCCGGCTGGATGTTGCCGCGCAACTGGGTCTCGCCCGTGCCGATGTAGACGATGTCCGGGTTGGTCTCGCATACCCCCACCGATCCAACCGAGGCGCTCCCGATTTTGCCATCGGTGACGGCTTCCCAGGTAGTGCCCCCGTCGGTCGTCTTCCAGAGGCCGCCGCCGGCCGCGCCGAAGTAGTATTCGAGCGGGCGGCTGTCGCTCCCGGAGATGGCTACCGACCGCCCGCCGCGCGGCGGGCCGATATTGCGATAATCGAGGCCGCGGTACAGGCTGCTGTCGGTCGCTGCCACCGGGCGGGCGCTTCCGGTTTGCGAAACCCCCGCGGACGCACAGCCGGAAGAGAGGGCGAGAACCGTGCACAACCCAAGGACGACCTGGGGTTCGAACCGGCGCTTGTGTTTCATGCTTCTGTGTTCTCCTGCTTGGGTTTGAGATGGGGCGGCTTCCGCCCGCTCGGGTTCATCCAACCTGCACCTGCAGCCGAAAGGTCCGGCCGGGCTGCGGCAGCCCGCACTGGTCGTATACCGCACTGTCGCCGGCATTGTCCGCCCAGAGCGAGGCGCGCAGCGACTCGATCACGCCGCCCCGGCCGCGTCGTAGCTGCCAACTCCGCTCGAGGCCTACGCTCGCCTGCCCGCTCCCCTCGAGCTCGCGGTCGCCGCCTAGCTCGGGGTCCACACAGACTTGGCGGCCGGTGTACTGCGCCCGGGCGAGACCGCGCAGCCGCTGGGCCAGCGGCACCGCAGCGTTCAACCCGGCGCGG
>JBBSMO010000142.1:0-6445 GCA_038233155.1 Longimicrobiales bacterium | reverse complement strand
GCACGCTCAGCCAATGCAGCAAGCCTCCAATGATGCTGGGCAATTCGCAACGGGTACGGCAGGGTGCAATTGCGCCCAGTGCGGCAGAACACTTCAACGGGTGAGGCAGCCGCCCCTCATGGCGAGAGCTAACAACAGACGTGCCAACGCTGTAACCGCGGTGTCCCTTCAGGATCTGGGGGCACTTGGGTGCGGGCATGCTTTCTGCCTTTTGATAGCTCGCAGCTCCTCATTCCTCTCGCCGGGAGGCGCATATCCGAACCCTTGGTGTCAGCCTCGTTGCTATCGCGGCCTTGGTCGCGAGCATGGCGGTTGCACGGCAGCGCCATGACGAACGCCGTGCCGAGTTGCCCCCGACGCCGGATCAAGCTCCGGCCGCACTCGGCCTGGACCTAGACGGGATTCGCGCCGCGGGCTTCTGACTTAGGGTCAGTTTGCTTGCAGGCCCGTTCCGTCGGCGTTCCGCGCTGCGGATGCAAACCTTCGGCCCGCCCGGCACCCTGCCGGGCGGGCCGTTTTGCGCGGCTTCCTGCCGGGTGCAGCTCAGGCGTCCGACAGCTCCCGGTTCTTTTCGATGTAGTCGGACCACTCCGGCGGTACGTCCGTATCTGGAAAGATGGCCTGCACGGGGCATTCGGGTTCGCACGCGCCGCAGTCGATGCATTCGTCGGGGTTGATGTAGAACTGATCGGGCGCTTCGTAGATACAGTCTACGGGACATACCTCGACGCAACTCGCGTCCTTGGTCCCGATGCAGGGTTCGGTGATGATGTATGGCATGTCAGCGGTCTCCGAAAACGAGTTTGTGCGGGCAGAGAGGGCGTCAGAATAACCGCGGCGCCCTGTACGGACAACGCTGCAAGTCGGGTGCTACGCTGCGCCGCCCGCCGCCGTTCGCCCGCCCAGGTGGCGGTCCAACCAGTCCAGCGTCGCCTGCGTCGCCTCCCGCAAGCCGCGCGATACACCGCCGAATGGGTGCGTCGCATCGAAGGTGTGGCCGGTATCTTCCACCACCTGCAGCTCGGCAGCGGGGGCGGCGGCACGAAGCTCGTGCGCATCACCCACCGACACCGATGTGTCCTGCTCGCCGTGCACGATGAGCCACGGAACGTCTACCCGGGAAGCTGCCCGGCGGATGTTTAGGCGCTCGCGGTTGCGAATGATGTCCCGCCAGTAGCCGGGAGCCATCGGCATCTCCTGCTTGGTCCGCGAGTTCGGGATGAAGACGGTTTCGCCGCGGTCCCAGGCGGCGATCTGCTCGTCCGTCCACCGCTCGACCGATGCGATCGCGGCCCAGGTCACCAGCGTATCTACCCTGGTGTCGGCGGCGGTGGCGATCACCGCCTCGCCGCCGCCGCGGGAATGCCCCAGCAGACCGGTGCGCGCGGGCACATTGCCGCCCCCAGTCAAGCTGCCTGCCGCCAAGGCGTCCAGCACCATGCGGATCTCGAGCACGTTCCGCGAGTGGGTGTTCGCGGCGAAGTTCTCGAGCGCGGAAAAGTCAAGCCCGTCCTCGCCGACGCCGCTCCCCGAGAAGTTGAACGAGATCGCTGCGTGGCCGCGGTTCGCGACAGCGGACGCGAGGGGCGGAAAGAAGCCCCAGTCCTTGAAGCCCTTGAAGCCGTGGCAGATCACTACCGCTGACTGCGGTGCGGCGCCGGCCGGGAGCCGCACATCGCCATAGACGGGAGGGTAGCCGTCTGCCGGATCGAGCCGGAAGCGTCGGAGAGTTACCATGATTCCTGGAATGCGGAGAAAGGCGAAGAGTGCGGGCGAGCTGGGTTTACGGAATGGGGCAGCCGGCGCAACGGACCGGTCGCGGGCACCCCTCACAAGGGAAGATAGATGATGCCGCGGCGGGCGGTGCCGCTCTTTCAAGGCGCTGGGCGAGAAGCCGCATGCGGCGCCGGTTGGCCGGCTCGGCGAAATCACCTTCCCGAACGGCACTGAGCGTGCCAGCCGCCGCGGCACCGACGATCTCCCGCAACTGCCCAACTTCCTTCGGCCCCAGTTCGCCAAGGCCGGGGATCAGAGAGCGGGGCGAGCGCTCGAGCGCCAACGCCTTGCGGGCTAGAGAGATGAAGAGCGAGCACGCTTCCGGGCAGGGAACGGAACCAGACGGGGCGGCGGCAGCATCGACGGCCGCGGGGGTCTCGCCGGTTCCCCAGGCGACGCGCCTCAGGCAGACGCTGTCGTCGCAGCAGGCGGCTACCGCATCACGCACACCCTCGGGCGATAGCAGGCCGACGGCTCCGTACATTCCCGACTGCCTAGCGGCGGTTTCGGGCCAATCGGTGACGCGAAGAACGCCCCGTGACGCGGCATACCAGTGCACGGCGCAGGCGGGGTACAGATAGTCCAGCGTCGTCCAGAGCCCGGCTCCGCTCAGCCCGTGCAGCAGCCAGCCGCGGCGCAGGTTCGGCGCCGTCTTGAGGGGGCGATGCTCGCCCGCTGCCGTAGTTTGGGCGATCTTTCGTGCCCGGAACGGATCGGCGGAGACGATGTCCAACGCATCCGCAGCCAATCCGAGATCGCGATGATGGCGAACTGCGTAAAGGCCATCACCGCTGCGGCGCAGGTTCGCTTCGAGAAAGATGCGACCAGCATCACCGGCCGCGTCTACCCACGCGAGCAGCGCGGCCCGCGCATCCGCTACCCCCGCGCGGACGTGCGTCCCAGCCTCGCGGGCTGCGTCAAGCATATTCGGCTTCCAGTGCGGGGTCTGCCTCCGGGATAGCCGCTCCCGCCTCCCGCGTGCGCTCCAGGACGATTTCCGTGATTTCGGGGAAGGTGCCCACGGGCGCGGCATAGAAGATGGTGCGGCCGTCTAATTCGCTGAGGGCGCTGTCCGCGGGCCGGTTGATACCAAGATCGTCTGGAATCGTCTCTTGCGTGTGCCACCCCTCCGCGACGAAAAAGGGCACCAGAACGACCCGGCGTTGCGGCATGGCGGCAAGCACCTCGTCCACCTCGGGCGGCTGATCCAGAAAGCCGGTCTCGACGCTGCCGAAGACGCCAAGTTCGCGCGCCTCTTCGGCCACGCGGTAGATCGCATCTGCAGACTTCGCGTTGCGCTCCGTGCCGTGGCCGATGACGATCAATCCCGTTTCGCGAGCTTGTTCGTCGCTCAGGCCGGCGCTCTCTTCGGCGCGCTGCAGAATCATCCGGGTCATCAGGCGGTGGGTGCCGATGGGGCCGCAGTAGTGGATGATTTTACGGCCCCGTTGCGTGGTCGACGGCGCCGGGCCATCTAACCCTAGTTCGCGCGGAATCACCTCTTCGGTGAAGTAGCCTTCCGAGATGAAGAGCGGAACAACGTAGACCTCGTCCGCTTCCACGAGATCGAATATCTCCCTCATAGAAGGCTCCTCCTTCCAGAAGCACTCGCGCACTTCGTGGAAAAACCCGCGGGCGCGAATGGCTTCCGCATGCTGGAAAACCGGCGCGCTCGATTCGGCGTTCAGATGGGAGCCGTGCCCCACAATGATCAGTGCCTGCATTGCGCTTGGAACGATGATCCTGACAATTGCTGCCAATCGTGGCCAGCAATTTCAACGTTTGACGCGTATGCTGCAAGGGGAGGGGGCGACAGCGCGGAAGGGCTCACGGCGAGAGCAGATCCCCTACGGAGCGACAGACACGCGGCGCACCGCCTCGAGCGGTTCGCGGCCGGGAAGATCCACCCGGATGCGGAGCAGGAATTCGCCAGTTCTCTCGTCCGGGAGTTGGATGGAGAGCGAACGCGCGACGGTCCCAGCATCCGTCGGCGCCGCCTCCTGCCAACGGAGCCGGACCGGAGGCGTTTTGCGGGCGATACCGATGCGTTCCGCGAGCCCGCGCACCCAGCCGCGGCCCGCGTCCTCGACGGTCACCGAAACGTCCAGCGCCTCCCCAGCGTCGCTCAGGTTGTAGATCTCCCAGTACAGGCCGACCTCCTCGCCCACGCCCATGCGCTCGCTGGTGCGGGCCAGGGCGATGGCCCCGGCGCGATCGTGCGGCAGAGAGTCGGCGGCGGAGAGGAGCAGAATGTCGGAGATGGCGGGGACGTCGCGCGGAACGCGCTGTGGCTGGATGCCGAAGCGCGCGCGGCCCGCCTGCCCCGAGTCGGCGACCAGCGCTTCAACGCTGACGAGCATGGGCCGGGCAGCCGCTTTCACCGATAGGCGGGACAGTGTTCCGGTAGCGCGCGCGACCCGGGGGGCGGCCCTTTCATCGGTGGCGACGATGAGGGCGCCGTCTACGGCTTGGCCGGAAGCCGTCGCGGAATCCGGCATCTGGAAGGCGGCAACAACGGTCACCGAATCGGGCCCGTCCCGCAGCAGTGCGAGTTGGTGCTCGAGTGGCTCGACCGCCGCCGTGTACGCGGGTGCATATTCGCTGCGCGGGCTCTCGTCGTCGAGGTCCCAATCCGCTTCGCGGATGCTGGCAGGGTCCGCTACCCATTCAGACCGCGGCAGAAACGAGCGGCTGCGCGGTGCGTAGTGGCTAACGATGGAGACCGAAGCCATTCGGTGGATCGGCTGCCGCACCCGCTCCCAGCCAACGGGCCACCCGTAGCGCAGCAGCAGCTCGCGCAGGTCGGATCCCCAAGAAAGAGCTTCGGTGGTTTTGGCCCGGTCTTGCAGCTCGTCCATTACCAGGCGGGCGAAGTGCTCCGAGCGCCGGTCGTTGCCCTCGACCATATAGAGAGGGTCCGCAAGCCACCAGAAGCGGCGTTCGAGCGAATCGCGCCCAGCGGCATCGCCGCGGCGGTATTCGCGCCATCCCCGGTCCAGAAGGACATCGAGGCGCGTCCAATCGCGGCGTTGGTCCTCCGGCATCTCCGCGAGCGCGGCATCGAAGGCAGCTTCCGCGGCGCCCCAGCGGCGCCCGGTATGCAGCGCGAAACCGGCGAGTGCCTCGCACCACCACGCTGCGGCGCGGCATTCGCGCGCTGCAGCCGCAGCGTCCTCGTAGCGCCCTGCCTCTACCAAGTAGCGGACCCGTTGCCCCGCCACCCAGGCGTCGCCGGGAATCGCCGCGGCGGCAGTTGCCAGCGCATCGATCAGTTCCGCCCTGCCTTGCGTAACCTCGTCAGGCTCCGGCGGTGGCTCCCAGTCGCTGTCGTCACCGCCATGCCAGAGGCAGAAGCGACCGACGATTTCATCGCAACTGCCGCCGTGCGAGGACCAGGTCCAATCCAGGTTGTTGCGCCGCAGACGCTCGAAGGCAGATTGGCCCGACCGCGCAGCGCGGAGGGTGCGCGACGAGTCCGCCGCGGAGACCGGTCGGCCTTCCTGCGCGGCGAGGCTTTGCTGCGCGGCGAGCGGCGCCGCCGCCGCTTCCATGAACAGCAAGAGCAGTGCGGGCAGAACTGCGGCCGCGAGTACCGGGAGACGATCCCAAAGGTGGCGGGCAGTGACAAACATAGCGGCAAAGGTGGAGAGCGTCCGGCAGCTTTTCACCCCGGTTCATACTCGGCAGGGAAGCGCAGGTGCCGTGGCACCGGCGCACCGCCTGCCGCATGCAACGCCGGAAGCGAACCGCTGGTCCGCGGGGCGGGGGAGACTGAGCGAGTGACGTTCAGAAATCGATCGTTTGCCCGTCGTACCCTAGTTCCGTTGCAGGGAAGATTTCGCGGGGCGCGCTCAGCTCGGCCTCGGAAGCGTCCGGCGGGAGGTGAACCAACACGAGTCTGCCGGCGTTCGCCTCTCGCGCGACGCGCGCGGCGCCAGACATCGTCGTATGTCCCGCATACTCACCCGATGCCTCGTGCACCAGGATGTCCGCGTCTGTCGCTAATGCGGTGATGGCAGCGGCGGGGCGAGTATCTGCAGAATAAGCGACAGTTCCGCCCTCGTGGCGATCTTCGACCCGCACGCCGATAACCGGCACGCTGTGTTCGCCCGGCGCCGCCGTGATCCGCCAACGCTCGTTTTCGAGCACGCGCGCGCCGCTCTTGAGTGGCACCTCGTGCCAGCGGATCTCGGGCATCCCTTCCCAGCCGCTGGTGTCGAATGCCTCGAATACACGCCGCGCCTGCGACAGCCCCGCCGCCGGCCCGAACACATCGATCGGCCGCCGCCGCCCCGCCAGCCAGATCCGCTCCATGAACAGGGGGAAACCGCCGACATGATCGGGGTGCTCGTGCGTGATGATCATCGCTTCGATCTCGTCGAGCACCACCCCGCCGGCCAGCAGCCGCTGCACGACGTCGTCGCCGCAGTCTACGACGATTGTCGAACCCCGGGTCTCGAACGCAAGCATGGTAGTGGTACGGCGCGCATCCGAAAGCGCCGCCCCGGTCCCGAGCAGGTGAAGAGTAGGCATGGATAGCCGCGAGTCGCGAGTCACGGGTCACACTGGTCACTGGTCCCCGCGCGCAGCGCGCTAATGTACCCCGCTCATCAATCGCCGGACGGGCTTCACGAACAGCGCCAGCAGGAGGCCCGACCCGGCTGTGGTG
>JBBSMO010000141.1:0-6455 GCA_038233155.1 Longimicrobiales bacterium | reverse complement strand
CCGGTTGATGACAGCCGGTACGGCCTCGTGCGGCTCCACGTCCGCGACCAATATTCCTTCGCGCTGCATGGTTGCGAGGGCTCGTGCGCGTGCAGTTAGCAGCTCTTCCGCCGCGGCGCGGCGAAAGACGGCGGTCTCGTTACCAGCGGGCGCGGTGGCGGCCTGTTCAACTTCCGTGTTGCGCAGGGTGACGGCGAGTATTAGGTGCCGGCGCCCTGCCGCGGTGAGTTGCGCGAGCAGCGCCGCCGAGGTGCGGGCATCGATTACGTCCGTGAACAGCACCAGCAGCGACCGGCGCTGGAGCTGGCGCCTCAGAAAGGTGAAGGCGCCGGGATAGTCCGGTTCCTCCAGTTTGGATTCAACCTCGCTGAGAGCATCGGCCAAACGCCCGGCCAGGCTCCTGCCCGGGGGGATGAAATGCTGCACGCGGCCGGCGAAGGAGAGCAGGCCCACGCGGTCTCCTTGCGACCGCGCAACCTCCGCGAGCAGCAGCGCGGCGGCTAAGGCATGGTCCAGGCGCGGCTGCCCCGCGATCTTTTCCGTCATCAGCCGCCCCGCATCCATCGCGATCACTACATTCTGATTCCGTTCCGCCTCGAACTGCCGCACGACATAGCTGCCGCGGCGTGCCGTCGCCTTCCAGTCCATGCGCCGCAGGTCATCTCCCGGCATGTATTCTCGCAGGCTTTCGAAGGCCGTGCTTTCCCCCCGCTCGCGGACGGCTCGCATGCCCAGCGTCCGCAGCCGCCGCTGATGGGCATGCAGGCGCCACCTGCGCACCTCTCCCAACCCGGGCTGAACGACGACCTCGCTGGTGATTTCGTCGCTCTGGCGGCGCCAGAGCAGCCCGAGCGGCCCCAGCACCCGGATGTGGACGGCGCCGATGGCATGCCTGCCCCTTTCCCGCGCCAGCACCCGGTACTCTGCTACCTTCACTGCTCCCCCACCCGCCTCCACCGTCCAAACGTCCGTGCCAACCCGTTCCAAGCCGGCCGGCAGATCATCCGTCAGCCGCAAGTGAAGCCGGTGCGGAGACCGGTTGGTGATAGTGACCAGGGCGACTGCCTCCGCGCCGAGAGCAAGGCGCGGCGGCGCCGCCCGCGTAGCCCGAACCTGGTCGCGCGGCGGGAGCAGGAGCGCATCGGATAGCGCCGCCGCGAGCAGCAACACGTCTGCTACCAGGGCGGCTGTCGTCGAGAGCAGGAAGAGCGCCGCCGCGGCTGCGGTGAGAAGCAGCAGCCGGCGCGACGGGAGAAACGGCACGGCAGCCAAAGGTTTACCGGGGCGCCTCTACCGCGGCGAGCAGAGCGCCGATGCGGGACTCCGCCGTGCGCCCTTCGATCTCGGCGTCCGGGGTCAGCAGCATGCGATGGCGCAGCACGGGTACTGCGAGCAGCTTGACGTCATCTGGTGTCACGAAATCCCGGCCTTCCAGCAGCGCCGCGGCGCGGGCGGCCAGGAAGAGAGCCACACCCGCCCGGGGGCTCGCTCCCAGCAAAAAGTCTGGCTCTTCGCGCGTGGCGCGCACGAGCCGAGTGATGTAGTCGCGCACGGAGGCTTCAACGTGGATCTGCTGCACCGCCTGCCGCAACGCCACCAGCTCACCTGCCGTAAGGATCGGCTGAAGTCCGAAGCTAGCCGGCACCCCTGCATCGAAGCCATCGGCATAGCGGTCGAGGATCTTGGCTTCCGCCTCGGCATCCGGATATGGAAAGACGATTTTGAGCAGAAAGCGGTCGAGCTGTGCCTCTGGCAACGGGTACGTTCCTTCGTATTCGAGCGGGTTCTGCGTAGCGAAAACAGTGAAGAGCGGCGGCAGCTCGCGGGCGGTGCCGTCTACCGTGATCTGCCGCTCCTGCATGGCCTCGAGCAGCGCCGACTGCGTTTTGGCGGGCGCGCGGTTGATTTCGTCGCCGAGCAGCAGATCGGCGAAGAGCGGGCCGGGGTGGAAAACGAAGTGCTGGCGGGCCTCATCCAGCATGTTGACGCCCGTCAGGTCCGCCGGCATCAGGTCGGGAGTAAACTGTACGCGGGAAAACCGCGCTCCGGTGAGCATCGCCAGGGCGCGAATCGCCAAGGTCTTCGCCACGCCGGGCACACCTTCGAGCAAGGCGTGCCCGCCGGCGAGCAACGCCACGAGCATCAGCCGCAGCGGCTCGTCTTGGCCGACGACGACCTCGCCGAGCTGGTCTTCAAGGGATTGCAGCCGTTCCCTGGCTGCAAGTGGCGAGGCTGTCGTTGTCATCGTTGCTGGATTGCGGTGAACAGTTTGTCCATCTCTCGTGAAAAGCGGGTGAGGTCCGAACCGGCGCCATCCTCTCTTGCCCAACTCTCGGCGCCCGGTGCCCGAGCGGCGTACCGGGCGCTCAGCTCCTCGAGGAATTCGCCCTCGGCTCCGGGCGCGGGAGGAGGAAGGCGCAGTCGGCGCGCAAATCCTTCTACCAAAATGCGGCGGGCGGTGCGGCGGGCGCCAGCCTGCTTGTAGGCGGCGGAGAGCGCGTCTACATGTTCCAATGGCGAACGCCGGTCCGGCACCTTCGCCGCATGTGGCGCGCCGAAGCGGCTTCCGAGTAGCAGCAGCAGGCCGAGCCCGGCCGCGGCGAGTTGGACAACGGCATGGCCCGCCGGCGCGCGGCGCAGAAAGGTGATCGTCGCGGCAACTGGCCCGCCTCCCTCGCGATAGCCGTGGTGGTACTCGTCGAAACGCAGCGCCCGGCTTCCCCCGGTTGCCGCGAGCGCCGCTCTGGCGAACAGATGCGCGGCGCCGCCCGCGCGCAACTCGGAGTTGGTGAGCGGGCCGGGATCGCTCCACGCAATCACGCGCCCCGCGCCCACCCGAAGGAGCACGACGACCACTTCGCCTCGACTCGTCTCGAGCAGCGGCACAGCGCGCGGGTTCTGCAGCGCGGCGGACGAATCCGCAAAGGCCCGGCGAAAGCCGGGTACGGGGGCGACTCCATGGGTCCAAGAGTGAGCGTCAGCCGCGCGAGCAATCGCGCCGGGAGCACTCCGGCGCTCCTCTACGATCATGACCGGCTCGATGACGAGGCCGAGCGAGTCCAGGGTTGGATCGGACCTGCCTGCGGCGTAGATCAGGGTGCCGCCCCGCCGCAGCCAACTCTTGAGAGCGCGGAGCTCGGCGGGGGTGGGCGGCTGCGAGGGCGCAATCAGGGCAAGCGGACCATCGAGCGAGTCCGCCCCTACGAACGGGGTCAGCCTGGCATCGGCGGCGATCCCGAGCTCCTGCAGCGTAAGCAGCAGTGCCCGCGTGCCCGCCGGGGACGAATGAAAGCTTGACGAGCGGCGGTCCCACGGGTTTTCCGTCTCATCGGGCGAAACGATGACGGCAATCCCCACGAGAAGGAGGAGCAACGCCGCCACTAGCCATCGGTTGCGGCGGTTATCCACCCGCATCTCTCGCTGCGGCGGAGCGGAGGCGCGTAATGGCCTCCGCATCGGCCGGCTGCCCGCCGAACGCGATCGGCTCCCATTGCCGCAGGAAGATGTCGAACCCTGTCGCAGCCGCACCGCCAGCATCACCACGGCGAAGCTCGCGCCGGTACTCGCCCGGCGTCTTCGCCGGGTGGTAGCGCACCAGCCGCTGATGTTCGAGCCGCAGTACCAGCTCCTGGTAGAGAGCCAGCGCCGCCTCCCGCCACCGTCCGGCTGCGGCAGCCGCCGCGGCCCGGCGGCTCCAGAACTCGCTGCTGTTGCCGGCCGGGTCTGCCGCGGCAGGTGTGCCAACCAGCACGGGGCGCCGCGTACGCCCGCGCCAGAGCGCGGCCATCTGGACCAGCAGATACCCGGTGATCACCGCGGCGGCCGTGCAGAGCAGGCCCACCACGACGTAGAGCAACGCCCTTTCGCCCCCGGCGGACAGATCGAAAGCAGGGAGGAGCGAGCCGATCCACTCGCGCACCGCAGACCATGCCCGGCCGAGCAACTCGCGCCAGGCGGAGCGCGGAGGGGGCGCGAACGCGGGGAGAGAGTATACGGTTTCGAGCGCGCGCTCGACGCGCTCAGCGGACAACTGTGCTTCCTGCAGCACCTCAGCGAGCGGCGGCGAGTCGCTCCGTCGCCAACTCGAGGTCGTACGCTTCCGTTCGCACCCGCCGGTCGAAGTACAGCAGCACGAGCCCCGCAATGAAGAGCGGCATCGCCAGCGCGTAACCCAGCACTCCCACCACCTGCTCGAGGAGCAGCCGGAGCAAACTGTACGACTGAACCCCATCCGGGCTATACATCCCGCCCGCACCGGCCACCGTGAGAATCGCCATGGTCGGCAGCATGAAAATCAGCCCCATGATGACTACGATTCCCAGGATTCGCAGCCGGTCACCACGCGCCAGCCGCCACGAGCGCCCGAGCGCCTGCAGCGGCCCCTTGCCCTCGAGTACAATCGCGGATGGCACGGCAAAGAAGGTGGCGAGAAGCACCAGCCCGACAGCGAACACCACCAGTACTCCCAAAATTCCTGCGACAGCGCCCATTGCCCCGCCGCCAGGAACCACGAGGTTGAACAGGAAGATGAACAACATCACCACCCCCAGCCCTACGATCACCATTCCCAAGTAGAGCGTGATCGCCGCTCCGAGCAGCGGGAGGAAAGAGCGGAGACCCTGTCGCAGCGCCGCCCCCATGGAAAACGGTTCATCCGCGACCGCTTGGGCGACTTCCCAAGTCAATGCCCCTGCAATGACCAATCCGCCGATCATCGAAATTATTGCCGCCACAAAGAAGACAGCCATGCTCCCGGCACTCGGATTCTCAGCTCCCAGCCCAGCCCCGCCCAGCATCAACAGCGACAACAGCGCCAAGGGAATGGCCGGCAGCAGGGTGGTCAAAAAAAGCGTCAGAAAGTGCCGCCGGTACAATGTGAATGTTCCATCCAGAATCTCGCTGAAGGTGAGCGGTGTCAGGTGCATGATGAGCGGAAAGGCCTGAGGAAGGGGGAACCGGCTGAAGCGGCCGCCGCCAGTGTAGCAGTGCCAGGCAAATGTTGTCAACGCGCGGTTCAGAGTTGCAGCGCGATTGCCCCCCCGGCTCTCCACGACCTGCAGGCGGGCGTGCAACCCCCGTTCATGAAGAGGCAACCGCCAGCCATCGCCCCTTGACATAGGCTGGGGGGGTACCGTAACTTCGGAGTATGGATTGATCCACTCCCGCTAAATTGGAGAAGCATGAACGACGTACGCCCGATGCTCGAAACCCACCCCGCGCCTTCCAAGCTGAACATGGACGCGCTGGTCGAATGTATCGAGGCCTGTTTCGGCTGCGCGCAGAGCTGCACCGCGTGTGCGGATGCCTGCCTGGCCGAGGACATGGTTACGGAGCTGAGGCAGTGCATCCGGCTGAACCTAGATTGCGCCGACATCTGCGGCACCACCGGCCGGCTTCTTTCGCGGCAAACGCAGACGGAGCGGGATCTGCTGATGGTGCAGGTAGAAGCGTGCCTGCAGGCGTGCCGCCGCTGCGGCGATGAGTGCCAGAAGCATGCGGAGATGCACGAGCACTGCCGGGTTTGCATGAAGGCGTGCAAGCGGTGCGAAGCCGCGTGTAACGCGCTGATCGGCGCGATGGCGTGAGGCTGTCGTGACATCCAGCGGCGACGGACCGCAGCACGCGGCGGGCGTAGACTCCGCCCTGCAGAACCAGGCGTCGGTGCGCCTCAAGCGGATCGAGGGGCAGGTGCGTGGGATTCAGCGCATGGTGGACGAAGGCCGCTACTGCGCGGATATTCTCACGCAGGTCGCGTCGGTGCACGAGGCGTTACGCGGCGTAGGCAAGCTGCTGATGCGCAACCATCTCGAGCACTGCGTGACCGACGCCCTCCGCTCCGGAGATGCTCTCGAAGCCGAGCAGGCGTATCAAGAAGTGCTCGAGCTCATGTACAGGCATGCGCGATAAGAGTGACCAGTGATCTGTACCCAGTGACCAGTGACAGCCGCACGGTTCTGTGCTCGCGACCCGCGACTCGTGACCCGCGATTGACTACCAGCTACCGACTACGGACTAATGACTACCACTACGCTGAACATTAAAGGAATGACCTGTGGGCACTGCGTGAAGGCGGTGACGGACGCGCTCGAGGGCGTGGACGGGGTATCGCACGCGCAGGTTGAGCTGCAGTCCGGCACGGCCCGGGTAGATCACGATGAAGAGCGCGCCGGCGTGACGGCGATGCAGGAAGCTGTGGCTGAGGAAGGGTATACGGCCGAACTGGCCACTAGGTAGGAGCGACAATGATTGACGGTCCTGCCGCCCCTGCTCCCGCTGCGGCCCGCGGCGGGCCCGGGTCGTCGTCGGGTTCATCCGCTCCGAACCCGGCGGGCGAGCGGGTAGACCTGCCGATCACCGGTATGACGTGCGCCGCATGTGCCCGGCGGATCGAGACCAAGCTCGCGCGGGCACCGGGGGTGCGGAAGGCGAACGTCAACTTCGCAACCAGCCGCGCT
>JBBSMO010000140.1:0-6467 GCA_038233155.1 Longimicrobiales bacterium | reverse complement strand
CATGACGTGGGAATGGCGGCTTTCAAGACAGCCGCTTTTGGCGCGGGGGTCAACGTGACGCTCGGACTTCCCTTTCCCCGCACCTCTCCGGACCACGGTACCGCGATGGACATTTCCGGCCGCGGCGTTGCTAGTGCCGAATCCATGAAGGCGGCCATCCGGCTGGCTGCGCGGCTCGCCAGTCATTTTGACAAGCACCCGCGGGCCCACTAAGTTTCGCCCTCTGCCCACAGTATCGTAGCCCCCCGCTACTTTCCCGTCTCGTGGTAAAGCTCGTTTCAGTTTTCAAGGAATACGCCCGTACCGGCGTGGTGTTGAGCAACGTCTCATTCCACGCGCGCAAGGGCGAGTTCATCTTTCTGACCGGCCATTCCGGTGCGGGCAAGACGACCATTCTGCGCTTGATACAGATGGCTGAACGTCCCACGGAAGGGGAAGTTCGCGTGAGCGGCTTCTCATCAAATCGAATTCGCCGCAGGGATATTCCGGCATTGCGGCGCCGCCTGGGTGTAGTCTTCCAAGACTTCCGCCTTTTGGAAGACAGAACGGCCGAGGACAATGTCGCCTTCGCTCTTGAAGTGACCGGCGCCCGGCGCGCCGACATATCGCCGCGGGCGCACCGGCTGCTCGCACGGGTTGGCCTCGCCGCCAAGGCGCGCTCGTTCCCCGCGGAGCTCTCCGGCGGCGAACGTCAGCGTGTCGCCATCGCGCGCGCGCTCGCCAACGACCCGCTGGTCCTCCTCGCGGACGAGCCTACCGGCAACTTGGACGGCTGGGCCACGCGGGGAATTGTCGAGATATTCCGCGAAATCAACCAGATGGGGATGACGGTGCTGATGGCCACCCACGACCTCGAGCTGGTTCGCGAACACCCGGAGCACCGGGTTGTAGAACTAAGCGAAGGCAAGGTCGTTTTCGACTCCGGCGCTCCCGCGGCGGCTGAAGCGACCTGATGGGGTATGCGCTCCGCGAAGCGGCGGCGGCCTTCCGGCGCGCGCCGTTACTCGTCGCCCTCTCGGTGGTGGCGGTTGCGTTCGGGCTCTTCGTCCTCGGGCTCTTCGGCCTCACGACGTACAACATACGGCGGGCTATCGAAACCATAGAAGACAGGGTAGAAGTGGTCGCGTATCTCCGGGATGATCTGCCGGCCGAGGAGGTGCAGAGGGTCGCGGCCGCGGCGCGCGCGATGCCCGGGGTTCTCGCCGTACGGCACGTATCCAAAGCGGAGGCGCTCGCCACGGCCGTTCGCGAAATGGAGGAGTTTCGCGAGGTCTCCACCGAACTCGAATCCAATCCCCTTCCCGCGTCTCTCGAGCTCCGTCTTCAGCCGGACAGCCGCAACCCCGATGGGGTAGCCCGCGTTGCCGAGAGCCTTTCCCTCGAGCGGGGGGTAGAAGATGTTCAGTTCGGCCGCGAGTGGGTAGACAAAGTCTTCTTCCTGCGCAGAGTAGCGGGCGGCGCCGCGCTGATCATCGGTCTCGCGTTTGGAGCCGTCGCCGCCATCATCATCGCCACCGCGGTACGCATCGGCATCTTTGCGCGCCGCGAAGAAATCTCCATCATGCGCCTGGTGGGGGCAACCGACGGCTTCATCCGGCTGCCTTTTCTCATCGAAGGTTTCACGGCGGGTCTGCTGGGGAGCCTCCTCGCAGTGTTGCTCACCTACGCGACGTACCAGATCGTTTCTGCTGGCCTGGTTCCCATCGAGTGGCTGCCTTCTTCCTGGGCCTTCGCGGGAGTCACCGGCGGTGCGTTGTTCGGTCTCGTCGCGAGCGGGATATCGGTGCACCGGCACCTGAGCGGGGTGTAAGCCGATGACCCGCGCCCGCATCCGATTGCTGCTCGCACTCGTTCTCGCCCTCTGCTTCCTCGCCCCTCAGGCGCGGGCGCAGGGGAACCCGGGCTCCGAGATCGCGTCGAACCGCGAGCGTCTCGAACAGATCCGCCGCGAACGCACCCAATTGCGAGAGGAGCTGGCACGAATCCGCTCGCAGGTGCACGACGTCTCGGGCGAGCTGCGCAACATCGAGCAGCAGGTCACTACGTCCAACGATCTGATCCAGGAGCTGGATGCTCAACTGATGGCGCTCAATGCAGATGTGGACGAGAGCGCCCAGGAGCTGC
This sequence comes from Longimicrobiales bacterium, assembly GCA_038233155.1. Lineage (GTDB taxonomy): Bacteria > Gemmatimonadota > Gemmatimonadetes > Longimicrobiales > Longimicrobiaceae > JBBSMO01. The sequence continues at coordinate 4,343 of JBBSMO010000140.1, read as the reverse complement.
GCGTCACCCACAATCACCTGCTGCATCGCAAAGGAGTGCTGCAGCGCCGGTTGCGGCAAATCTACAAGCGGGGCCCGCTTCACACGGCACAGGTGCTGCTGACCGCCGACAGCTTCGGCGAGCTGCTCAACCGGTACAAGTACCTGTACTTGCTGGCACGCAGCGACCGGGCGCTCATGTCGGAGGTATCGGCTCTCGAGCAACAGGCAACGGTCCGCGACCGGAATCTGCGGCGCAACTTGATCGAGATGCAGACGTTGCGGAACGAGCGGGCGCAGGAGCACGTGGTGATGCAGGGATTGCAGCAGGAGCGGCAGCGGACGCTCTCGACCGTTCAGCGACGCGAGCGAACCACGAACCAGCGCTACCAGGAAGCAACGCAGAACGAGAAACGCCTCGAAACTCTGATCGCCACGCTCGAAGCGAAGCGGAAGGAAGCGGAACGAAGGCGCCTCGCTGCCGCAGGTAGCAACAAGAGCAGCCCCGCCGCGGGTGACGGGCTTTCCACACGAGACCTGGGCGCGCTCGGGTGGCCCGTCGAGGGTACTGTGGTATACCGGTTCGGGCGCTCCGTACGCCCGAACGGAACCGCGGTTCGCAACAATGGCATCGGCATCGCCGCCCCGGCCGGCACACCAGTCAAGGCGGTTGATGGCGGTACCGTTGTCATGGCAGGCCCGTTCGAGGGGTACGGGCCCACCGTAATCGTCAGCCATGGCGAAGGTTACTACTCGCTGTACCTCTACCTGCGAGACATTTCCGTCCGGGACGGGGCGGAGGTAAAACGGGGAGAGATCGTCGGCACAGTCGGCGGGGCCGGCACCCCGGAAGGAGCGCACGTCGAGTTCCAGATCCGCGCTCCAGGGGGCCCGGCAGTAGACCCGCTGTCCTGGCTGCAGAAGCGGGGCCGCTGATGCCTTTGCCGCCGCTTGCCGGGCACGAAGAGGCGCGCGCGGCGATATCGAGTGCGCTGCGCCGGGGTACGCTCCCCGCCTCTCTGCTCATCCACGGGCCGAAGGGAATAGGAAAGGAGCGCCTCGCCCTGTGGGTTGCCGCGCTCCTGCTTTGCGAAAGCTCCGAGGCCGGGACGCAACCGTGCGGGACCTGCAAGTCATGCCGGCTCGCGGGCCGGCTCGAGCACCCCGACCTGCATTGGTTTTTCCCGCTTCCGCGGCCCTCCGGCGCCGCCGGAGACAAGCTTCGGGCGGCCCTTGAGACGGCTCGCAACGAGGAACTTCAGGAGTGGCGCCTGGATCCGCTACGAATTCCATCCTACGACAAGGCACCTGCCCACTTCGTCGCTTCCATTCAGAGCCTGCAGCAACTAGCGGCGGTACGCCCCGCAATGGGCAGCCGAAAGGTGTTCATTGTTGGAGATGCGGAGCGGATGGTTCCGCAGGAAAGCAGCCCAGAGGCAGCCAACGCCTTTCTGAAGCTGCTCGAGGAGCCACCGCCTGACACTACATTGATCCTGACGGCGGAACAGCCGGGCGCATTGTTGCCGACAATTCAGTCGCGCGTGCTTCCGCTGCGGCTCCGCCTCCTCGCAGCGCCGGAAATCGCGGCCTTCCTGGAAGAACAAGCTTCGCTGTCACCGGCCGATGCTAGCGCGGTCGCCGCGGAGGCGCGCGGCAGCATCCGCACGGCGCTCGAGATCGTTGCGACTCGCGGCGACAAGGACGATGCCAGCAACGCCCCGGCCGCCGTCGCACGCACCATGCTCGAAGCCGCGCTTTCCTCATCTCCGGTGTCACGCTTCGCCGTTGCTCACGACATGGCCAGCACAGGTGCCCGCAACGACCTGATGGACGTTCTGGACGCGCTCGGGTTGTGGCTTCGCGACCTCATGGCGCTATGCTCCGGTGCTGACAGCGAAGTCGTCCGCCGCGAAACCGCCGACCTGCTGCGGGGCGGCGGCGCGGAAATTCGCCCAACCGGTGTAGCTCGCGCCATTGAGCGGGTTCTCGACGCCAAGCGCAGCGCGTTCGGAAACGTCAACCCGCAACTGATCGTGACGCAATTGTTGAGGCAGATCCAACTCGATCTGCGCAACCCGGCATGAGCAATCCCCCGTTGACGCACTTTAACGAGCAGGGCCAGCCGCACATTGTCGGGATCGGAGACAAGCCAGCAACGCGGCGCGTAGCCGTTGCGGCCGGCGAGATCCGCCTGTCGAGTGCAGCGCTTGCCGCAATCGAGTCGGGGGGCACCCGCAAGGGAGATGTGCTCGAGGTGGCGCGCCTGGCGGGCCTGATGGGGGCGAAACGCACGGCAGATCTGATCCCGCTGTGCCACCCGCTCTCGCTGACCGCAGCCGCCGTCGAGGTGACCGCAGATCACCAACTGCCCGGAGTGCGCGTGATCGCTACGGTCGAGACGCACGGCCGGACCGGGGTCGAAATGGAAGCGCTCACCGCCGTGTCGTGCGCTTTGCTTACTGTTTACGACATGTGCAAAAGCGTCGATCGATGCATGGAGATCCAGAGCGTGCGCTTGCTCCGCAAGGAGGGCGGGCGTAGCGGGGTCTGGGAAGCGACGCCCGCAGCAGACGTTTAGGAGCGAGCGGCAGACAGGGACGGCTGCGCAGAAACGCTGCGGCAGCGAGATCAGCCGAATTCCTTGACGAAGAGGTAGTTGCCCAGTACCCGGTTGGTCGCATTGAGCACAGCCACAGCAGCGGTACGGGCAACATCTTCCGATATGAGCGCCGAGCCGATCAACTGCCGGCGAGTGGCTTGTTCGGTGCCGAGAAGGACGACGACCATGTCGCCATCAAAGACCCGTACCGTCTTGATGCCGATCAGGTGGAACTTCAGGGCATCACCCACCACGCGTTCGAGCGCGCGGAGTGTCGCCAGCGCAGGCAACCGCAGCTCGGCCATTCCCCCGGCATCTCCGCGGATGGTTTCGCCGATGGTTTCCCCATTCCACTCCAGAGTGGTCTCCGCGATCGCCCGCGTGGAATCGAGCCGCTGAAAGGACGCGGCGTCGAAGCGCACCCGGTGCCGTTGCGGTACCATCGAGACGAAGCTGACCTGCACGTCCACATCATCTGTCATCATACCTGAGCGGGCGAGGACCGCCCTCGCCGCCAGCTCGAGCGCACTTGCGTTCCCTGCGCTGCCGTCGCAGATCAGAAATACACGCCACGGCGGCCCGTCCACAAAGGCGCGCCGGACACCGCCTACCTGTTCGAGAGCGCTGCGCAACCCGGCGGGGTCAATGCCGCCGCCTGATCGGGAGCCGGTGAGGTCTCCCAGAGGTTCCGAGCTGCGGGAGGTAATGACCATTGAACGAACGACGGGCTAAGCGGGCAAGATTCAAGCGGCCCGCGGTTTAGAAGAAGTAGCCGTTTCCCTTAGAACCTCAACAGCGCGGCTACACCAGGCAGATCACCAGTCTGGTCGGGATCCACGAATTCAACGTCGGCATGCTGCCCCTCAGCGATCCGCACCATTTCCTCTACGACATCGACGCCTTCATCCAAGGCGGCACCATCATAGGGGCAGGTCCCGGAGCGTTGCGCGAAGAGGAACCCGCACGTAGGGCAGCGCGCACCGGTCTGTTCCTGCTCGCGTGCTACTACGAGAGTATCGACCTTTCCTTCCTGTAACGCCACTAACGTGCTTTGAAAGCCGGCGGTTGCGAGATAGTCCTGGCTGACGCGGTCACCCACCTTGTCGAGTAGCTCACGGCTTTCGCGCTCGCGCTCCGCCGCTAAATGCGGCTCCAACCTGGCGATCACCTCGGCGGTAGGCTCGTCCAGGTCAACGCCGCCGGTGTACACAATCATTTCGCGGAGGCGCTCCGGCAGAAATTCCCGGAACTTGGCGACATTCTCCTCGGTCCCGAGAATCACCAAGTCGTCCGGTTCGTAGCGCTGGACGAACTCTTCGACCTCGCGCGAGAACTCACGGAAGAAGTGTTTCATCTCTTCCAGCTTGCGCCGCTGGTACCGCTGCTGCGAATAGCCGCCAGCCTGAACGTCGTGGGCAGCGGGATACGGCTCTCCCTTGACCTCGAACTCGTCTAAGAGAGTGCCGAGATAAACGCTCAGAATGCGAACATGCTCCCGGTCCAGCAGCACCACTCCGTGATGATGGTAGCTTTCAAGAACCTGTGCCAACGGGCCTACCACCGGCTTTTGGGTGATGACCATGCGGTTCGGGATGGTCACGGGGAACTGCAGCGCCTCGAACCAATCGCCGCCGATCTCGCCGTAAATGGCCACCCCTTGGTTCTCTTCAACGAAGTCGGTGTCGATCCAATCGTCTATGCGGGCAAGCAGAGCACCCAGGGGTTCGCGGTGATGCCCGCGGCGGTCGCTGTCTAGTTCCTGATGT
>JBBSMO010000139.1:0-6491 GCA_038233155.1 Longimicrobiales bacterium | reverse complement strand
TGCTCTCGGCTCCTGGATGGGTGGCTGGCTCCCCGGTCTACCGCTCGAGGTGGAACGCCAGGTGCAGCTTTGGTTCCCGAGCGGGCGGCCGAGCCGGGGTGCATCGGGGCGCGACCCAGTCTTCATTTGGGAAACCGGCCTGGCCCGCCTGTTCTACGGCATTCCAGATTTCGGCCGCGGCTTCAAGGTGGCCCGGCATCACGGCGGCGAGACGGGACCCCGGCAGGCCCTCGGCAGGCGTGTCACCGATGCCGATGTGGCGCCAGTGGCAGCTTTTGTCAGGCGGCGGCTCTGCGCCGTCGGCGCCAAGTCGCTTCGGGGCAGCGTCTGCCTCTACACCAATACGCCAGACGGCCACTTCATCGCCGATCGCCTGCGCGGCGCCCCGGTGTGGGCCGTCAGCGCCTGCTCCGGCCACGGCTTCAAGTTCGCACCGGCGCTTGCCGGGCAACTCGCCGGGTGGGTTTCGGGGGGCGAAAGGCCCGCGGCATTGCGGCCTTTTGCCCTCGGCCGCTTTCGCGGCACCGTTTCGGAATCATCCTCGTTCTGAGCGCGGGAGATCCCTCCGGCGAGTGCGGTGTATCACCTGCTTCCGGGCTGAGCGCGGCCCTCTGGCGCTTGGGCAGCTTCAATCGTACCAACAACTTGAGACCTACTGCGATATGTGCATCCTTTGCAACTCAGATAGCCTCCGCCTGCTCGTAGCCCCGCTCGAGTCGCTTTCTCTCGTCGAGCTTGCGGAGTCCATCCGGGTCGCAAGGGAAGCCGCGATGCAATTCGTCTTCGATGCCATAGATGCCAGCCAGGAGCTGGACAGTCCCGTCGCTTCTCTGCACCGCGTAGAAGCGGAGGAATACGGCCACTATGTAATCGAGCGGGCGGAGAGCGACGGGGTAGCGGACATGGATGCGATCCAGCATTGGAACGCCGCCCTCGCGAATGGCAAAGGCTTCGGCGACCCGCGCGTACAGGCATTCCTTTCATCCAGCACGGAAGGGCTTGCTGTTTACCTAGCGCAGCTCGCCGAGAAGCAGGCCGTGCTCGAGCGATTTCTCGAGGTAGGTCCCGGGCGGGTGCAGTTCCGGGGCATCGGCCAACACGGCGAGATAACCCTCGAAGCGGACGACGAGCGCTATATCGTCCTCACCGAAGACGAGGCTATGCAGATTGCCGTCGACCGGATATCGAGCGGGTTATGGCAGGAGGATGCACAACGATTGCTGATGTACAGCAGCTTGCCGGATGATGCCATCGACATCCTCCAAAGTGCCCAGCAGAACCCGGCCGACAAGGCGAACGAGATCCTGCTGGGCATCATCGATGTGACCGCGCTTGCGGAAGATGCGGTCCGGCAGCGCGGCTACGGCGCCTACGTAGCAGAAGATGTGACGGATGACTTCTTCGAACAGCGGTTCGGGGACCTGGTGATCGTCCGGCTCCGGCCCGGAGATGAGGACGAGGAAGATTGAAACGGCGCGAAGCTGCCGCCACTATCGCGCAGTGCGGGGGCAGGTGCAGATTGCGGCATCCGGGGCAGCCTTCGCAACGCCGAGGCCAGCGATTACGCGGCCCGTTGCGGGCGCATGAAGCGTGCAGTAAGTTGAGCGCTGCGAAACTTTCCATTTAGCCTTCTTTTCCGGCCGCAGTCGCGGCCACACCGCACCATCGTCTGTTTCTTCCGCACGGCCCCCCAATCCGCGGTTTTCCCCGTACACCCTCTTTTGCAGAGCAGATTTTCCATGGCAAGGACGCGCCAGTTGGCCGCCGCCCCGGCGGGACTTCTCTTCGCCTCGGCACGCGATGAAGATGTCGCTGCCGTGGCTTCCCCCATCGCCGTGAGCCAAGACCCGGACTGTGGCGAACTGGCTGAAGAGATTGCCGGGCTCTTCGCCCCCGGCCCCGGCGCGGGGCATTCCGCTGGCGAGCGGCTTGACCGCGAAACGCTGATCCGGCGCCTCAAAGGTGCAGCCGGCCGCGATTCGCTGGCCGGCGCAGACCTTTCCGGCCTCGACCTCGAGAAGCTGAACCTGCGGGACACTACGCTGTCCGGCGCCCGTCTCGCCGGCGCGAAGCTTTGCCGTGCGAACTTTGCCGGCGCCGATCTGAGGGAGGCGGATTTGAGCGGCGCCGATCTGTCGCGCGCCAACTTTGCGGCCCCCCGGCCCGTCGGGCGCCAGCTCGTTGCTTGGTTGACCGGCCGGGCGGCTGACCGCCGCGGCAAGGCAGGCCCGGCAGATCTGTCGGGCGCGGATCTCCGCGGCGCGCGCCTGGAAGCAGCACGCCTTCAGGGCGTTCCCATGACGAGGATCAACGCAGCAGGCGCGGATTTCTTCCGCGCCGATCTCAGAGATGCGGATTTGACGGCGGCGGCGCTCTCCGGCGCCCGCTTTTCGGAGGCGCTGCTCCGAGGGTGCAACTTGGGAGCAGCGCAGTTGCGCCAAGCACACCTAGAACTCGCGGATGCCAAACAGGCGCGCTTCGACGGGGCCGATCTCGCAAACGCGCGGCTTAGAGGTGCGGATCTGAGCGGCGCGTCCATGGCCGGAGTCACTGCGGCCTCTGCCTCTCTCGAAGGCGCCGATCTGTCCGGCGCGAGCGCCCCAAATGCGGACTTTTCGCAGGCCCGTATGCATGGCGCCGACCTGGCCGGGTGCCTGCTACATCACGCGATCTTTGCACAGACCGATCTGTCGCGCGCCAAGCTTGCAGGCGCGGATCTGAGCGGCGCCGACTTGCGGGGTGCAAACTTGGCCGAGGCAGACCTGCGGGGCGCGAAGCTCACCGGCTGCCGCCTGAACGGGGCGATGCTCGCCGGTGCGAAGCTGCAGGAAGCGGATCTCACCGGGGCGGTTCTGCCCGGCGTCAATGCCTACAGCACGAGCTTTGTAGATGCCCTTCTCTCTGAGGCCGACCTTCGTGGTGCCGTCTTGATCGGGGCGGATTTCACCGGCGCCCGCCTTTCAAAAGTTCTTGCTTCGGGCGCCAATTTCGGAGGTGCTGACTTTTCGGAAGCGATTCTCTCCTCGGGTCGGTTCGCCGGTGCGTCGTTTCCGGAAGCCGAACTCCGCGGCGCGAAGCTGTTCGGAGCCGACTTCACCGGGGCCGATCTTTCCGGCGCGCATCTCGAAGATGTTTGCCTTTTGGACGTTTGCCTGGCTCGGGCCACCTTGTTTGGTGCCCATCTTCAGCGCGCTGATCTGAGAGGCGCGAATCTCGAGGGCGCGATGACAGTGCGCGCCAACCTCGGCGGGGCTGTTTTGACCGGAACCATCCTCGGCGACAATTCTCCGGGCGCGCTCGCCGCGGGCGAGCGGTAGCGCCGCCCTCCTTCGGCGGGGCACATGATCTGCATTGCAAGGGCACTCGAGAGCGATGCAGAATTCATGAGCGAGACGGGAGACAACAATGCCGACGCGAAAGGCGAGTGCGGAGTGGACTGGCGGGCTGAAAGGGGGTAGCGGCAGTTACGATGGCGAAAGCGGGACGCTCGGCGGGAGCTATTCCTTCGGGTCCCGCTTCGAAAACGGGAGCGGCTCGAATCCAGAGGAGCTACTTGCCGCCGCGGAGGCAGCCTGCTTCAGCATGGCGCTGGCGGCCGCGCTGGAAGGCAACGGCACACCGGCGCGGAGTGTTCAGACAGACGCCGCGTGCACCATCGAAAAGGTGGGGGATGACTTCAAAATCACCCGGATGCGGCTGACGGTGCGCGCCCAGGTTGCCGGGGTGGAAGAGCAGACGTTCCGCGAACTCGCTGAGAAGACCAAGTCCGGCTGCCCGGTCTCGAAAGCGCTGGGCGGGAATGTCGATCTCGACCTTACGGCGGAGCTCGTGTCTGGCTGAGGCGGTTTCAGGCGGCGGAAGGCTCGACCGCCGCCCAATCGACCATTGCGAGACGTTGCGTGGGGCGGAGTTTCCGCCCCACCTTGCTTTCCGGCCGGCCATCTACCTCGACAATGTCCGCGGTGAAGTCGAAGCTTTCGAGCAGCCCGTGCTCCGTAGTGTGACCCAGCAGACTGCTGCCGACCCCGTAGGCGCTCACTGGTACCCCCTGTTCTTCGAAGCGGCGGATCTTTACCGGCGTCAGCCCGCCGCTGACTACGATGCCCACGTACCCGAAGCCCGCATCGTCTAAGGCGGCGCGCAACTTCCGGATCAGCGGCGGGTTCACACCCGTTAGCGTCTCGACGCCCCACACCTCCGGGTCGCCGATCATCGAACGGTCGATCAGCTTTTCACTGGTATCTACCCGCACCGCCGAGAGCACCTCGTCGCCGAACTCGTCGCGCATCGCAAGGGCGACGGCGAGCGCGTCCCGCACGACATCGTTGTCGTAATCCACCAGGCTGATTACCGCGACCTCGGGCTCTTCGTCGCGAACGTAGCGCGCAAAGGCCAGCGTGGCCTCGACCACATCTCCCTGGAACGCTGCGATCAGCCCGTGCGGCATGGTTCCCACCCCGCTCGCACCCCACCACGCACCGCCGGCGTCACTCGACACGCTCTGGATGCCCCCTACCAGCGCGGCGTATCCGTCCGGGGTCTGCACCCGCCAGTCGTCGTGCCGCGGCGCCATGAAAAGTACCGGCTTGCCCCCCGCGGCCTCGATGGTGGTCCGCACATTGGTGGCAATCAGGCTGCGGCGCGCGAGCACCCCCAGAATGGGTGTCTCGAGATGTGCAAAGGCGCGGTAGGGCCCGCGGATGAGCAGAGTAGTCTCCCACGGGGACACCCGTTCCCCCTCGAGCAGAGCCTCGACCGCCACTTGCCGGGTGTTGTAACCCGGAGCGAGCTGCGTCTCCACCATCCGGACCGACTCGTAGATCCCCGCTATAATCCCGCGCTCTTTGGCGAAGATCTGCATGATGACGTGCGGGTCCCGCCCGGCGTGGCGCAACGTTTCTCGTGTGCGCATGAAGTACCGGTCAGATAACCAGCCGTCCCGAATCCGCGGGTCGAACTGGAACAGGGCGGCCGGGAAGCGGTTCAACGCCTCCGTCAGCTCTTCTTTGCGCGGTTGTGTCACGGCAGAGAGTGGTCGGATGCCATGCGACGAGGGGCGCGACTCGCTAGATGAGTCGCGCCCCCCAAGTCTCTACAATCAGCGGCTATGGAATCGGAATCGAACGCATGCACCGGCTGAGGCGCCGGGTGGTTCAGCTTCAGAGCATCTCCCGCGCAAGCGATTCCGCACGCCGAGGAGCAGAAAAATCAGAACTGGTTCGCCCGCCGTGCCCGCCGGGCATCCTTGCTCTTGCGGCGTTGCGCTGCTTTCGTCTTCGCCTTACGGGCTTCGCTCGGCTTTTCGTAGAAGCGCTTGCGGCGCATGTCCTTGAAGAGGCCGGAGCGAATCATCCGCCGGCGAAATTGCTTGAGCGCCCAATCCAGACGATCGTTTTCTCCCAACTCGATCTCAACCACTCGCTTCTCCTGTTTCGAATCCGATGGAATGACTCGCCGGGGTGCCCCCGGCAGCCGTACAGCGCCCAAGCCGCAACCCGGGCGGAATGGCAACCCTTAGTTTAGATGGAAGCCGCCACTCTGTCAACCGGCAGGTCACTGGGGCATCTACCTCGCATTGAAGCCGGACCAGAACGAGTCCATCACGCGGCGCGCCGCGTCGGAGGCTTGGTTGAGCGTACCGCGCGCTCCTTCTGCATACGCGCGGGCAGCGTCTGAAACATCATCGGCGTACGGGCGGCCGGCCTCGCCGCGGCGTTGGTACTCGCCCCGCATGATGCGATCGTAGCCGCCGCCCTCGAACCAGTCGCGCAGCTCGGCAACGCGCAGGACCGGAAAGGGGTGGTCCGCGCCGAGAAGGTTCAGCACCTTGAACACCTGATCCGCCAGGTCGCCGCCCTCGCGGTACTCATCGGCCTGGCGGATGAACTCGGGCAGGTTGCCCTCCTCGCTGCGGCCGCCGCCGGCCAGCCGCAGCATGGTGCGCATGCCTACTTCGGGGTCTTGCACCGCAAGGCTGCCGGCGCGGTCGCAGGAGAGCTCCGCCTTGCGGTACCACTCGAGCAGGGCGAACAGGATCGCACGCGCCGCGAGCCCTACGATGGGGAAGCCGCGGTTCGCGAGCTGAATCAAGATCGCCATCATGGTGAGATAGAGCACGTGCCCGCTCATGATGTGGCCCACCTCATGGCCAATGACGAACTGCAGCTCCTCATCATCCAGCAGGCTCAACATCCCCGAGTTCAGGATGATGAAGGGGCGCTCCATGCCGTAGGCGCCGGCGTTCACGAAGGGCGTTTGCGACACGTAGAGCGGGTAGTCCGCGGGCGCGTCGATCGCTTGCTGCGCCCGCTGGTGAAGCCGGTGCACCCGCGCGAACTGCGTAGGAGACACGCGGACCGCGTTGGCCTGAAAGGCGAGGCGGACGGGTTTCTCGCCAAAGAAACCGAACAATGCCTTGAGCACTTCATCGAAAGCGGGCAGCTTGCGGAGTGCGCCAAGTGCAGCACGGTCCGCTGGGTGCTCCCAACTAC
>JBBSMO010000138.1:0-6529 GCA_038233155.1 Longimicrobiales bacterium | reverse complement strand
CCGCTGGGGGGGGGCCCCCGCCGCCCGGGCGTGGGGGTGCGGCCCACCCAGGCGCGCCGCCGCATGCGCCCCCCCCCGCTTTTCTGTGCCTGCGGCGGCCGACCCGCGTGGCTCTATCGCCGCACTGCGGTGACATCGCGCAACTGATCACGCACCGCGGCAGCCTTGCCCGCCTCTTCCAGTGCGCCCCAGAGGCGGGCCACGGTATCCTCGTCGACCAGGCCTGGCGGCGAGCCTGCTCGCGGCGTGGAAAGACCCTCGGCCAGGCGAAAGGCGTCCACCGCGTCAACGGTCTCTGCAGTGTAGACGAAGGCACTATCGTCGCGCTCGAGCGCGTCCGTGCCAGGGCGGAAATGCCCCAAGGCGTGCAGCATCACCTTGAGCTGCCAGACGTCCGCTCCGGAGAATTGCTGCAGAGTGCGGAAGCCGAGGGTCTGCGAGACGGCGTCGTAGATGCGCCGCACTTCACGCACCGGTTCGGGGTGCTCGCAAACGTTGATGTCGGCGGTGACGCCGTCCGGGCGGCGCGAGCGGCCGGGCCGCGGGTCCGCAACAACCACTGCCGCGGACTGCGCCCGCCCCTTGCGCGCGTCACCCCCCTCAGCGTTACCTGCGGCCAAGGCATCGATCAAGCGGTCCGCGAGGTGTCGCCCGGAACCGGCGGTGGCTTCGAAGCTAGCCGCTACAGCGGCAAGCACCTGCGGCCCGACTAGCAGATTGCCCTGCGTCACGTAGTTCGGGCCGGCGCGGTGGCCCGCCCATTCGCTCGTGCCGGTGCCGGTATGCTGTGCGCTGCGGCCGTCCATCCCGATCACTCCTACCTGCCGGCGGTCGGCCATGCTGTCGGCCGCGAGCAGCTCGCGGAGAGCCGCGTCTGGTGCTTCCCCGCGCGCCAGCCGCTCGAGCAGCTCGGGGCCGGATTCGACACGGGTGAACGCCTGCGTTGCGACGGCGCCCGCTCCCGCGCCCGCCCACGGTACGGCGTTGCCCACGCATGCCACGCGGGTCGTAACCGCGACGCCGCTCTCCCCCGTCTCCGGGTCGATGGCGGCGATGGAAAAGGTGTGAAAGTTCGGGGTCTCACCCCATTCTGCCGGTTCTTGCGCTTGGCTAGGCCGCGGCAGCAGCACGCTCAGCGCGAGCATCGCGGCCAGCGCACTTCTGGCCCCTTGGCCCCGGCGCAGGAGGGGACGAACTGCAACAATGCGGCGGTACGAGTTCGGTTCAGAGCTCATGCGGTGCTGCTTCATGGGTGGAATGGATGGTAGCTGCATCATCAGAATGCGCTCAATGGCGGACATCGACGACCAGGCGGGGCGGGTTGAACAGCTCGAGCACGCGGAAGGGGTTGGGCGAGCGAGTGCCCATCACCCAAACGACCTCACCCTCGAAATCACAGGTCAGTTCGAGTTCGGCGAGGTTGGGAAGCCCCATGCTGCCGCGCTCGCGCTCTTTCACCGTCGCCCCGCCCGCCTCGGTATGGGCACGCGCGGGCGAAAGACGCAACTCGAGCCAGCCATCGCCCGCTATCTCTGTGGTGTTTCCCGACCCGCACTGGCGAATGGGGCGGTCTACGTACTCGGCGCGATAGCCGGGTAGCGAATTGCCAGCAAATTCGAAGACTACCCGGTCAAAGGTCTCGTTGCGGGCGGTGCGCACCTCGCGAAGCTCGGTCATGGGGGCGGCGCCCGGTGCGCGGGCTACCACCGACGCTGTCCACTCGCCTGGCGCGGCGGCGGCCGGTGGCGGCGCGGGGCGTGGTTCGTCCGGCGCGGCCGCGGAATCCGGTTCGGTCGCCTCGGCGCCGGCCGGTTCCGCGGGGGGAGGAGCCGCGGCGAGGGTGTCGGCGACAGCCACGTCGGCGGGAGCCGCGGTAACAGCCGTGTCGCGCGAAAAGCGCGCGAGTTCATCCGCGAGGGTCTCGTCGTCGCCGCACCCGGCTAGCATGGTTGCCACGAAAGCGCTGAGCAACCATGCCCCCGCGTGCAGCCGGCACCGGCGCCTCAACGGTCTGGATTGGTTCATCAACCTGCGCATTTCTTCACGGAAGCGGTTCGGTCTCGATACGATGCGCGCCGGTGTAAACGTTGAAGCGTCCCTCGCGCAGAAATCCGACCAGTGTCATACCCGTATCTGCGGCGAGTTCTGCCGCGAGACTCGACGGGGCGGAAACGCCTGCGAGCACCGCTACACCTGCCCGCGCGGCTTTCTGCACTAGTTCGAAGCTGAGCCGCCCGCTCGCGAGCACCACCCGCTGCTCGAGTGGAAGCTGGCCGCTTAGCAATGCCGCCCCCACCAACTTGTCCAGCGCGTTGTGCCGGCCTACATCTTCCCGCACCATCTCGAGCTCTCCGCTAGCTGTGAACAGGCCCGCCGCATGAATTCCGCCGGTACGGCCGAACAGCGGCTGCCGCGCGCGCATCCGCGCCGGCAGAGCGAGCAGAGCCCCGGCAGAAACCATCAGATCGCTCTGTACGGCGGGGGAGGAGAGCGCCCGCACCGCATCAATCGATGTTTTACCGCATACCCCGCAGCTCGACGAAATGGGGAAGTTGCGGTGCAGCGAGCCCGGATCGAATGCCGCCGCGGCGGAGAGAAAGACGTTGACCACATTGTATTTCTGCTCCTCGCCCAGCTCCTCATCTACGCAATAGCGGATGGCAGCGACATCGCCGCCGCCGCTGAGAATTCCCTCCGAGTAGAGGAACCCAGCCGCGAGCTCGAAATCCGCGCCAGGGGTGCGCATGGTCACTGCCACCGCGGTAGCGCGGGCCTGCGGTTCGCCGGTGAGCTGCGGCGGGAGCACCCGGATTTCGAGCGGCTCCTCGGTCGCCAGCACGTCGCGTTTTTCCCGCCGCTGGAAGCGCTGCTGATCCCGGGCGACCTGATGGACCTGGCGCCGAACCGTGCTCCCCGGCCGCCGCTCAGACAGCGACGGCACCGGCGTCTTGCTGCTGCCGTTGTGCGCCGGCGGTCGCGGCAGCCTCGGCGGTGACGGTGACCGGCACGAGCTTGAACGCGGGCGTGTTGCTGCCTTTCGCCGTGCGGCCGATGGGAACGAGCACGTTGGCTTCGGGAAAGTAGGCGGCGGCACAGCCGCGCGGCACATCGTAGGCACGCGCGCGGAACCCGGCGGCGATGCGCTCGCGCCCGTCCGCCACCTCTGCGCGAATCACCACCGCCTGCCCGTCGCGCAACCCCCGGTCCGCAAGGTCGTCCGGGTGCATGAAGACAACGTGACGGTCTCCGGAGATGCCGCGGTAGCGGTCGTCTTTTCCGTAGATGGTGGTGTTGAACTGATCATGAGAGCGGATCGTGAACAGGCGGAACTGATCCGCGGGAAGATGCAGATCTGGGGTCGGAACCACCACAAACTCCGCCGAACCGCTCGCCGTCGTCCATCTGCGTTGTGATGCCGGGTGGGGCAGCACGAAGCCGCCCGGCTCCTCGATTCGGCGGTTGTAGTCGGCGAAGATGGGGATGGTATCCTCGATCATGTCGCGGATGCGGGAGTAGTCGCCCGCGGCTCCCGCCCAATCGACGCGGTGATCATCTGGAAGGGTCGCCGCCGCTATTCCCGCGACAATGGCCGGTTCGCTCAAGAGGTGCGGCGAGGCGGGTGTGTTGCGGCCTTCCGAGGCATGTACGCAGCTCATCGAATCTTCCACGGTTACCCGCTGGGGGCCGCTCGCCTGTACATCGCGCTCCGTCCGCCCGAGACAGGGCCAGATCATCACCGTGTCGCCGTCGGCGAGGTGCGAGCGGTTCAGCTTGGTAGCGATGAAGACCGACATCGGGACATTGCACATTGCTTCGGCCACCAACGCCGTATCCGGAGATGCAGAGTGGAAGTTGCCGCCCATCGCGAGGAAGAAGCGGATTCGCCCGGCGTCCATCGCCCGGATGGTGTTCACCACATCCAGCCCCGGCTCGCGCGGCGGCTGAAAATTGAAATTCGCTTCGAGCTTATCCAGCAGCGCCGGCCGCGGCTCACAGGTAATTCCCACCGTGCGGTCCCCCTGCACATTCGAGTGGCCGCGCACCGGACAGGCGCCCGCGCCGGGGCGGCCGATGTTGCCCTTGAGCAGCAGCAAGTTGCTGCAGGCGATGACATTATCCACCCCGTTCACATGCTGCGTCAGCCCCATCGCCCAGCAGATGATGGTAGCGCCCGAGCGGATGTAGACATCGGACGCTTCGGCGATCTGCGCCTCGCTGAGACCGCTCTGCTCTTCGATCTGCGCCCAGGTGGTGGCGGCCAGATCCTCTGCCAGGGCGTCCAGGCCTATGGTGTGT
Source organism: Longimicrobiales bacterium (assembly GCA_038233155.1). Classification (GTDB taxonomy): domain Bacteria; phylum Gemmatimonadota; class Gemmatimonadetes; order Longimicrobiales; family Longimicrobiaceae; genus JBBSMO01. The sequence continues at coordinate 2,233 of JBBSMO010000138.1, read as the reverse complement.
GCCCGGATGAAGCCGTGGTCCAGCACCCGGCCGGGGTTGCGCTGCTCGGCGGCGAGCACATGCTTCATCATCCCCTTCAGGACCGCGACATCCGAACCCACCTTGGGTTGCAGGTAGACGGTCGAAATGGCGGTGCCCCGGCCGAGCAGCGTCGGGACCACTTCCTGGGGATGAGTGAAGGACTCGAGCCCGCGCTCTCGCAGAGGGTTGATGCTGACGACATGCGCCCCGCGCCGCCGCGCTGCCTGCAAGGCGGTCAACATGCGCGGGTGGTTGGTGCCGGGGTTCTGCCCGAGGACGAAGATGGCGTCGGCGTGCTCGAAATCTTCCAGGCTGACGGAGCCTTTGCCGAGCCCTATGGTCTGCTTGAGTCCCACCCCGCTGGATTCGTGGCACAGATTCGAACAGTCAGGCAAATTATTGGTGCCGAACATACGCACGAAGAGCTGCAGCAGAAAGGCTGCTTCGTTGCTCGTCCGCCCGGAGGTGTAGAAGGCGGCCAGGTTCGGGTCCGGCAGTGCCCGCAGAGCGGCCGCTGCGGTAGCGAATGCTTCCGGCCACGGTAGCGGTTCGAAATGCTCACTCTCGCCGCGGCGGATGAGCGGGTGCGACAGCCGCCCCTGCTGCTCGAGCCAATGGTCGTCGTGCGCCCGCAGTTCAGTGATGCTGTGCGCCGCGAAGAAGGCCGGGTCGGCTAGCTTGGTGGTGCTTTCGGCGGCAACCGCCTTTGCACCGTTCTCGCAGAATTCGGCGAAGGACCGCTCGGCGGGGTCGGGCCAGGCGCAGCCAGGGCAGTCGAACCCCTCGGTCTGATTGACCAGGCGCAGCGCCTTGGTCCCGCGTACCAGCGCCTTTTCCTTTTTGAGTTGCCGCAGCGTACCGCCAATCGAGCCGAGGCCGCCGGCAGCTTTGGCAGCGGGCGGCGCGGGCGTAGCTTGGTCGCGGGTGGTTCGGCCTGCCATGACCTAGGGTGGTGCGGGTGGAACTGAGACGTGCTATTCCTAACAGTGCGCTGTGAAGGCGCCGCTGGCAAGCCACCGCGCGCCGGCGCCCCTCACGAGAGCCGCGAACCCGAACCGGGGATCTGCATGACGCTGTTCGAAGTGATCGCTGTGTTGATCACCCTTACCGCCGTCTTGGGCTATGTAAACGAGCGGTTCATCGGCCTGCCGACGACCATCGGCGTCACCCTCGGGGGGTTGGTTCTTTCTCTGGTGCTGATCGTGCTCGGCAACTTCGGCTTCGGCGGCGAGGGCTGGGCGGAGCGGTTACTCGACGAGGTCCAGTTCGACGCGCTGCTGATGCAGGGGTTGCTCAGCTTTCTGCTGTTTGCGGGCGCGTTGCACGTCAATCTGAACGAACTGCTGCAGCACAAGTGGACGATCCTGATCCTGGCGACCATCGGCATCACCATCTCGACGTTTCTGATCGGGACGGCGGTGTACGCGGTGGCAGGGGTGTTGGGCGTGCCGCTCAGCTACCCGTACGCGTTGCTCTTCGGCGCCCTGATCTCGCCGACCGATCCCATTGCAGTGCTGGGGCTGCTCAAGAGCGCCAACGCACCCAAGGAAATCGAGGTGCTGATCAGCGGGGAATCGCTTTTCAACGACGGCGTCGGGGTCGTGGTGTTCACGATCATTCTCGCGATCGCGACTGGCGAACACGGCTTTGAAGCCGCAGAGGTCGTGAAATTGTTTGCCGAAGAGGCCATCGGCGGCATGCTGTACGGGCTGGTGTTGGGCTATCTCGCCTACGAAATGTTGCGCCGTGTAGACAACTACACCGTCGAAATACTGGTGACGCTGGCACTCGTGACGGGCGGGTACGCCCTGGCCGGGCGTCTGCACACCAGCGGCCCGATCGCAGTCGTAGTGGCGGGGATCATGATTGGTAATCAGGGGCGCTTGTTCGCTATGTCGGTCCGAACCCGCGAGCACCTGGACACCTTTTGGCTGGTGGTAGATGAGGCGCTCAACGCCATTTTGTTCGTGCTGATCGGCCTCGAGGTTCTCGTGCTGAAGCTGACTCCCGGCGCCGTAGCGGCCGGGCTGCTCGCAATCCCCATCGCGCTGAGTGCGCGCGCTGTCAGCGTAGGAGCGCCGATCAGCCTGCTGCGCCTGCGTGCCGGGTTCATCCCCTACACAATCCGCATTATGACGTGGGGCGGACTGCGCGGGGGGATCGCGATTGCGCTGTCGCTGTCGCTGCCTGCCTCCGGCGCACGCGCCCTGAT
>JBBSMO010000137.1:0-6559 GCA_038233155.1 Longimicrobiales bacterium | reverse complement strand
CGTCGCCGCGGGAGGAATAGACGCGCTCGACAACTTCGAATCGCGGTTGCGCAACGGCCCGCCGGGTGCAGTTGTGAAGACGCTGGACTCGGCGGACGCCGAGCTACCCGCGGCAGGAGGCTTCGAGATTAAGCACTGAACCGAATATATCCCGAATATGCGGCTGTCGAGATCGGTTGCTGCGGCCAGATCACCTGCCTCGTACCCTCTGCCAGGCGGTCGAGGTAGCGCATGGCGCACGTGGGCTTCTCGGTAGCTTCTGGCCGGTCCCCTTATTTTCCAACACAGAAAGCCCCGAATACTTTCGCCAAAACGTCATCAGGAGTGACGGCGCCAACCAGCTCTTCCAATGCGGCTACGGCGGAGCGGAGCAGCACTGCCGAAATTTCGGGCGGAACGCCAGAAGCCATGCTCTCCTGAAAGGCGTGAAGCTCGTCTCGCGCCGCAGCCAATGAGCGTGCTTGGCGGGCGCTGGTAATGAGCGGCGTCACACCGGCGTCTTTCGCCAGACCGCCGAATGCGTGGCGGACGAGTGCGTCGCGCAATGCACCCAGACCGCTGCCAGCGCGTGCCGAAATCGGAATCTCCAAGGTGTTCCGCTCTGATCGCGTCTCTCGCGCGGGGAAATCGCCGCGAGCGGCTGGCGTGGTGGCGCGAAAGGAATTCAGATCGGTTTTTGTACGGCAGAGGATGAGGGGGATCTGCGTAGGGCCAGCGCGGAGGAACTGCTGCTCTTGTGGCAGCAGGGCGCGACCTGCTTCTGCGCAGAAGATCACGATGTGCGCGGCGCGAAGGTAGCGCCGGGCCACCTCTATGCCGAGTTCCTCGACCTGATCGGTGGTGTCCCGCAGGCCGGCGGTATCTACCAGGCGGAAGGGAAAGTCCCCGAGGATGGTTTCCGCTTCGATGGCGTCGCGAGTGGTTCCCGCTATTGGGGTGACAATCGCCCGTTCTACGCCGAGCAGCGCGTTGAATAGCGACGATTTTCCAGAGTTGGGCAGCCCGGCGAATACTGCGAGGGCGCCATCGCGGAGCATCTCTCCGCGAGGGGCGTTTTCCAGCAGATGGTCTATGCGGCGTAGCACGTTCGCGGTTGCCGCGGCAATTCGCTCGGGCGGCACAGGCGGCTCATCCTCCTCGGGAAAGTCGATGCCATAGGCGAGCAGTGCCTCCACCCCGATGAGTTCTGCGCGCAGCTCTTCGATGCTGGCGGATAAGCCGCGCTCCATCTGGTAGACCGCGTTTCGGTGGAGTGCCGGAGAACCCGCATCGATCAGGTCCAACACCGCTTCAGCCTGCAGCAGGTCCAGCTTGCCATTGAGATAAGCGCGGCGTGTGAACTCTCCCGGTTCCGCCAGCCGGGCCCCGGCCGCGAGCAGCGCATCCAGCACCAACTGCGGAGTGAGGGAACCGCCGTGGGTCGAGAATTCGACGGTGTCTTCGCCCGAATAGCTTGCCGGGGCGGGAAAGGCGGTGACCAAGCCGCGGTCGAGCAGCCGCCCATCGTCCGGGCGACGGATTGCGAGCAGTAGCTGAACCCGCGGCGGCAGCACCGCGGGCGCGGCGGGGCAAACGCAACGCAGAACAGAGAAGGTCCGCGGCCCCGTTACCCGGACCACCGCCACCGCCCCCCTCCCCCCGGGAGTGGCGATCGCAGCAATCGTATCCTCGAAGATCGCCCCGGTGCTCACCTCGCCGGGGGGGGACCCACGCCTCTTCTACTCTGCATCAATTGCCAGGCAGCACCCGCTTGGCCCACCCGCCGGCCGGAAGAGTAGATGCTGCTCCCTCTACCTGGTTCAAGATCGCCAGTTCTTCCAATGGAATCGCGGACGGGTAGCGGTCGTTGAATTGCGCCAGAGTCATTGCCTGCTCCAACTGCACGACCCCCAATCGTTTCGGTTGCACGTTCAGGATTGCCGGATCGGTCTCCGGCGCGAAGGTGCCGATCACCTGCCTGAAAAGCCGGTCGTAGGCGGAGAATCGCGATGCAGGGGCGTAGGTAACCATCTGATACGTACGATTATCATATGAGAAAAAGGCGACCAAACCCTGTAGCACGCCCTGCTCCGTCTGCCCTTGGAAGGAGCTAATCACAGCGGGAATCCCGTTGATGCTCTCCCGCGTGCTCTGTCCCGGCTGCACGCCCTGCTGCGAGAGGAAGCGGCGCGACGCCGTAGCGGGGTCGGCATCCTGCGCGAGTGTCAGTTGCAGTACCGCGTCTTGCTGCGGACTGATGGCCATCACCGCTTGGGGCAGGTTTTGCGTCCGCCACTCATTGGGCACCGAGAAACGGAAGCGCAATTCAGGGTGATAGAATACCCCTTGGCGGAAGAAGCCGTTGCGAGGGTTCTCGCCGTAAACCAAGCCCTCGATGTGCCCGAGGTACTCCCGCTGCCGGGAGATGGTGTTGTCCAGCGGCTGCGTGAGAGAAGCGAGACGTTCCCGGACCGCCTCGATGCGTTCATCGGGGTACGGGTGCGTTGCCATCCATGACGGGACGGGGCTCTGCCCTTCCGCCTCGCCCACCCGCCGGAGCGCGGCGAAGACGTCTGCCATCTCGCGGACATCGTAGTTGTCGGCCAGGGCATAGTTGAAGCCGAGATCATCCGCCTGCCGTTCGGCGTCGCGGCCGTACTTGAGGAAGAGCAGGCCGAGGCCGGTGTTCGCCAAGCCGCCGAACTGCTGCAGCTCGGGCACCAGAATTCCGCCGAGGCCCACGCCGAGCTGTGCGAGCTGCGCCCGGCTGATCTGCGTAACCGAGTGTCGCGCGGTAACGTGCCCGATTTCGTGCCCGAGAACCGATGCCAGCTCGGCCTCGGAGTCCATCAGGTTCAGCAACCCGCGGGTGACGAAGATGAAGCCGCCCGGCAGCGCAAACGCGTTGGGAACGGCGTCATCCACCACGCGGAAGGACCAGGGCAGGTCCGGCCGCTCGGAGTCCACGGCGAGCGATGCCCCTATGCGTTGCACATAGCTTTGGAGCTCGGCATCATCTACCAAGCCGAGCGACTGCGCTGCCTGCCCGGCGGCCTCCTGCCCCATCTGGATCTCCTGCGACTCCGAGATCAGCGATAGTTGGCGCTCGCCAGTGACGGGATTGGTCGCGCAGCCGACCACAGCCAGAGCAAAAGCGACCGTCAGTGCGGCGCCCCCGGAGGGGACAGAAAACATTTTCAGCATCTTCATCTCCAGAAAAAGGGTCGAGGATCTGCTCCCCAGCATCAAATACCATGCTCCGGCGCCGAATGGTCCCGCCAATCGCGCGCAGAGGTCTCCGGGCGCCGGTAAAAAACGCCGCCCGCCCCTCGCGTACAAGGGACGGGCGGCATGCTTGTCAGGAGCAGAGCGAACGCGGGTCTCAGCCTCTTCCGCCCGCCTTGCGCTTGCGGCGGCTGCCGGCGCGCTTCGGCTTCGGCGATGGCGGAATGGCTGCCTGCTCTGACTTGAGCGCTGTCTGCGCCTGGCGCCTTTCTTTGGCGATCATGATCTGCTGCGGAATCCCCGCAAGGTTCGAAACTACGTAGTACAGATTCAGGCCGGATGCAAAGCGGAAGAAGATGAACCCCATGAACAGCGGCATGAAGTACATCATCATCTTCATCTGCGGGTTTTGCTCCATGCCGCTGAGATGGGCGGTTATCCACTGCATTGCGAACATCGAGACTACCAGCAGCACTGGGAGCAGGTAAAACGGATCGGGCAGCGAAAGATCCGGCAGCCAGAGAAAATCGGCACCGCGAAAGGCTATAGTACCCTGGAAGACAAAGAACAGCGTGATCAGCACGGGGAACGGGATCAGCATCGGCAGGCACCCGGCAAGCGGGTTGAAGCCATGCTCCTTGTAAAGGCGCAGGATTTCCTCCTGCTGCTTCTGCGGGTTATCCTTGTATTTTTCGCGAATCTCCTGCATCAACGGCTGCACGCCCATGTTCTTGAGCTGGGCGCGCTGAGCTTTGGAATTGAGCGGCCAGAGTATCACCTTCATGAGCACGCCGAAGAGCACCAGCACCCACCCGTATGCGATGCCGAGGGTGTTGTGCATCACCTCGAGCAACCATAGCACCGCGGCGGCGATGGGGCGTATGACCGGCCGCAACCAACGGTACCCGAACGGGTTCACTTCCTGGAGGTCGTGCCCCGCAGCTACGAGGCGCTCGTGCTCCTGCGGGCCAAGGTACATTTCGAAGGCGAAGCTTCCGTCCGCAGCGATGGGAAGCGCGACGCGCGCTTCGGCACGCGGCAGCACTACCGAATCGCCGCCGGCCACGATAAACTCGTCGGGCAGATCGCGGGCGAATATGCCCGAGATGCGTTGCTCGCCATCTGCAATGATTGCGGCGAGAAAGTACTTGTCCTTGATTCCGGCCCAACTGTAGGCGCCGGGAATGGAGTCGTCGAGCCCAACTTTTCGCAGGAGCAGCGTTTCGACCCCGTCACTCCCGCCGGCTATCACGGCGAGTTCCGCTTCCGAGCGGTGCTGGGGGTCTTCGTGCGAAGCGATTGCTGGCCCGATCTCGGTCAGCAGCGTCCCGGCCTGCCCGCCGGTACCTGAAACCCGGCCCTCTACCCCCACGATGTAACGGTCCGCGGAGAAGGTGTACCCGATTTCGATAGCGAGCCCGCCCGGCTGCTCGTAGCGGAAGGTCAGTTGGCGCGGGCCGCTCTCCTCGTCCAGAGCGAGTCCTTCTGCCGAAGCCTGAAAGGGAATGCGGCGCAGGTCGAGCGTATCACCGCCTACTACTACCTGATGGGCGAGAAAATCTGTCGCGCCCGCAGGCACGAGTTGCACCGCGCTGCCTTCTTCTATATAGGATGGGTACTCGAGGAGTTCCGCGCCTACCAACGCGGCCCCCCGCGTCGAAAACGAGTACCGGTAAAGAGGGGATGTCACCAAGATCGTATCTGCCCGGGCGGCCGATTCCACACCAGGCAAGGGCGCTACGATGGGTGCGGCCGCGGGTGCCGGGGCAACAGCAACCGGAGCGTCTGCCGCCTCCGGCGCCAGCTCTTCCGGCGGTGTCGCGGGGGGAAAGAGCAGGTTGGTGATCATGATCACGGCGCTCATCAACAGCACCGCGAGCAGCAGACGTTTTTCCATTGATGCTATCTACCGGCTATCTTCTGCCCGTGATTCGCTGTTGCGCGAGGCGAACGGCAGCAGGGTGCCGGAACAATTTCAGGGAACGGGATCATAGCCACCCTTGCAAAGGGGGTGGCAGCGGAGCAGACGGCGCACCGCGAGCCAACCGCCTCGCGGGGTTCCGTATCGCTCGACCGCCTGCAGCGCGTACTCCGAACAACTCGGGTAAAACCGGCATGCCGGGGGCATCAGCGGGGAAACGCCGCGTTGATAAAAACGTATCGCCCCAAGCAGCGGCCGTTTCAACATAGAGCTTCAACTGCATCGGCCAACTCGGCCCGAAGTTGGCCGAACGATGCATCGTATGCCTCGCGCCGGGCGCGAATGAGTATATCCAACGGGCAGTCGGCGCGGCGCAAGCCCGGCAGAAGCACGGTGCGGCCGATTTCGCGCAGCCGACGTTTGAGCCGATTCCGCTTCACGATCTTTTGGCGGTGCTTCGGCACCACCACTCCTAGGCGCGGATGCAGAACGGGGGAAGAGGCAACGAACACATCCAGATGACGCGTTCTCTTCCTCTTCCCCCGCCGGAACAACGCCCGAAGCTCCGCGGACCTAGTAATGCGCACGGCGCCGGGCAATGCGAACGCGCCTGCCGCCTCTTCCTGCGCCCTCAGCTCACCGTCCATTCCCAAAAGCGCACCGCCCGGCAGCTCCGCCCGGCGCTACGGTACGCCTCACGGCTACTTTTTCGGAAGCTGCACGCAGAGACGTTTGCGCCCGCGGCGCCGCCGCGCATTGATCACCGCGCGGCCGCCCCGGGTAGCCATGCGGGCACGGAACCCGTGCTTGTTGACGCGTTTGCGATTGCGGGGGCGATATGTCGGCTTCATCAGGACCTCTGGGCATACGGCGCCGCTGCGGCGGCGGAAGATTCGGCAAAGACAACAAACATAGAGCTTTCCGCCGCGCGGGTCAACCGGGGCGCTGCAATGGTGCTTGACTTTTCCACAGCGGCACCCTACGTTGCGCCTCGCCTTTCCCGTGCGCGTGCCCGTGCGACGAGTTCATGGAGTTGACCGCCTCTGACATCTGGTCCAGGATCTTGCAGGAAGCGCGCGACGTGCTTCCGGAGCAGGCGTTCCGCACCTGGCTCGCCCCTACGGAAGCCGTCGGCTTTTCCGAAGACTTGCTGATCATTTCTACGCCCAATCCGTTCGCTGCTACCTGGGTGGAGGACAAGTACGCCGAGATGTTGACCGACATCGCCGAGCGTGCCTTCGGCCGCCGCTTCCGCCTCTCCGTTGAGCCGGGGACGGACAGGGCCGCGCCGCCGGTGCACGCGCCGGCGCCCGCACCACCGCCGCCGCCCGCGGCTCACCCCTCGGCTGGCTTCTCGATGCCAGCGGTGCCGCAGGGCGGGGTGCGCGATTCCGGCCGGCTCAACGACCGCTATACCTTTGACCGGTTTGTCGT
>JBBSMO010000136.1:0-6598 GCA_038233155.1 Longimicrobiales bacterium | reverse complement strand
GTACGGGTACAGGAGCAGGTGCGAATGCGCCTCGATCAACCCCGGTAGCAGCGTCGCGCCGGGCAGGTCGATCACCCGGGTTCCCGGCGGCGGCGGCACTTGGCCGCGCGGACCGGCAGCGGCAATGGTTTCCCCCGTGACCAGCACGGCCCAGCCAGCATGCATCTCTTCGCCGTCGAAGACGCGCTCGGGCAGGAGCAGAGTGGAAGCCGACCCCTGGGCGAAACTGACCGAAGGAAGGAGGAGCAGCAGCGCTGCGAACAGCCTGGGGAGCATGAGCCGAAACGTGCAAGGCGAAAAATGTGGCGGCAGAGCGAACGCCGCAGGCGCATAATTGTAATGGAAAGACTAGGAGATACGCCAACCGGAGACCGGCGCAGTCAGATGTCAGACGAACCACAGGAGCAAAACGGCGAGGTGCGCGTAGACCGCTGGTTGTGGGCGGCACGCTTCTTCAAGACGCGCGGCCTGGCCGCAGAGGCGATCGACGGCGGCAAGGTTTCCATCAACGATCACCGCGCGAAGCGCTCTAGGCCGGTACGCGTGGGGGACCGCGTCCGGTTGAGAAAGGGACCGTTCGAGTATCACCTCACCGTGACGGGATTGGCAGACAAGCGCGGCTCCGCTCAGGCCGCGGCTCTGCTGTATGAGGAGAGCGCCGCGAGCCGCACCGCCCGCGAGAAGCGGGCGGCGGAAATGCGCGCGGAATCCGCCGGGTTTCCGCAGAGCCGCGGCAAACCCAGCAAGCGCCAGCGGCGGCAACTGGAAAAGCTCAGGCGCCGCAGGCCAGAGTAGCGCGGTGCCCGGGCGCGTACCATGCGAAAGGGGCGGCGCAAAAGGTTGCGCCGCCCCCCATGTAGATGCGCCTGAATTCCTCAGGCACTACTGTCAAGTTACGCGATTCAGGCGTTCTTGCGGGTGGTCTCACCGGCGTTTTTCTGCGCCTTACCAGCCGCTTCTTTGGCGGTGCCCTTTAGCTCCTGGCTCTTGTCGTCTGTCGCTTTGCCCATTGTCTTCTGAGCCTTGCCCTCGGTCTCGCGGGCAGCGCCCTTGACCTCGTGCTCGGCTCCCTTCTGTTTCGCGTCGTTGCGGTCCATAATAATTCTCCCTGCTGGGGTAGCTTGGCGCCGCCGCACTCCGGCCGCGCGGGTTTCATTAACTGCAAGAACCGCTCCAACTTAGCCGCCCAACAATTGCGGGTACCGGCGCCCGCAGCCTACATTTCCACCGAATCGGCTCCTCATCTTTGTACCCGTCCGGCTGATCCGCAATTCATCTGCCGAACCCTGCCGTAGCAACCGACCAATCTACACTGCCGCTGCCGGAACTATCCGCGCAGCCGCCGCAGGCGCGCGCAGCCGGTGAACGCCTGGCGAAGCGCTTCCATGGCCAGCTTCTCGAACAACGGGCGGCGCTCGCCCGTACGCACTCCGGCCTCGCGCCAGGCCAGACTGAGGAATTCGTTTCCCTGCTGCTCTACCGGATGCTATTCCTCCGCTTCCTCGATGCGGGAAGGTTTCTGGATGCCGTCCCCGGCTACCTGCAAGCGAGGTTCGAAGAGGACCAGCTCGCGCGGCGGCCGTTCTACGTATCCACCCTGGTGCCGTTGTTCCGGTACCTTGGGAGTCCGGCTGCTCCCCCGCTGCGCGCGAGGTTCGGCCGCGTCCCCCGCTTAGGTGCAGATCTGTTCTTGGCCCGCGAGGTGGAAGCCACCTCGCCTGGTGCGGCCGTCGGGGATGCCGCGCTTCGCGATCTGCTCGATCTCTTCGACCGCTATGAGTGGCGGCTCCGGGACGATGGACCGCCGGGAGCGCTGACGCCCCATGTGCTCGGCTTCGTGCTCGAGCGGCAGATCAACCGCAAAGCCGCGGGCGCCTACTACACGCCGGATGACGTCACCGCCTACATCTCCCGCTCGGCGATTGTGCCCTGCACCCTGGAGAAATTGGCAGCCCGCCTGCCGGAGACCTTCGCCGCGGAGGGGCCGGTATGGCGGCTGCTAAAGGATCAGCCGGAGCGATACCTTTTTCCGGCGAACCTGCGCGGCTTGAAGGGCGCCGGGACCTTCCCCCCGCTGCCGGCGCAGATCGAAGCGGGCTTGGCCGACCCGACCCGGCGCGCAGGGTGGGAGGACCCCGCTGATCCCGAGCTTGCCCTGCCGGGGGAAAGCTGGCGCGACTACCTAGCGCGCCGGCAGCACACGCTCGCGCTCATCGCCGAACTCCGCGCCGGCAGAGTATCGTCGGTACAGGGGCTGGTGACCGCCAATCTCGATCTCGAGAGATTTCTGAAAGATGCGATCGCTACCAGCGGTGATCCCGCGGTCGTCCGAAGCATCTGGACGATCTTGGCAGGGGGCGATGCGGCAGGAGACGATGCGCCGCTGGCGGTGCTCGACCCGACCTGCGGCGCCGGCGCGTTCCTGATTGCGGCGATCCGGGTGCTGCAGCCGCTCTATGCCGCTTGCCTGGCGCGCATGGACCTCTGGATGAAGCGCCCCGCCGAACTCCCGTCAGACACTGCGGCGTGCTTCGCCGCCGCCACCGAGCGGGCCGGCGGCTCGGCAACACGCGAACGCGAGGGGGCGATAATCGGCGCCATCCTCCGCCAGAACCTTTATGGAGTGGATCTGATGCCGGAGGCGGCGGAGATCTGCAAGTTGCGCCTCCTGCTGCACCTGCTCGCCGCTGCGCCCCCCGCGGCTGCGAGTGCGCCCTGGGGAGCGGCTGCCCCGGCGGCGGCCGGGCTGAACATCCGCACCGGAAATGCACTGGCGGGCTCCGTCCATCTTCCGGCTGGTGGGGGGGGCGGGCCGGAGCAGGGGGAGCTGCCGCTACCCGGCGCGGGAACAGCACAGCCCGCCGCGGGAGCCCTCTCGGGGCGCGGAGACGACGCGACCCGTACGCCGTTCAACTGGCGCGAGCAGTTTCCCGGGGTAATGGCCCGGGGCGGTTTCGACGTGATCATCGGCAACCCGCCCTATGTCGAATACAGCCGCGTCAAGCAGGACTACACCGTACGAAATTACCAAACAGAATCGTGCGGCAACCTCTATGCGTTTGTCACGGAGCGCTGCTATGCGCTGCTGCACCGCCGGGGGTGGCTTGGATTCATCGTGCCGTTGAGCATCGTCGCCACTGCGCGTATGTCCCCTCTGCAAAAGCTGCTTCGCGAGAGCTGGCGGCCCCAATGGTTGAGCTCGTACGACGTGTACCCCAGCAAGCTGTTCCAAGGAGCCAAGCAGCGGCTGACGATCCTCGTCGCGGGGAGCCGAGGACCGGAAAGCCGGTTCTTCACCACCCGCTACAACCGGTGGAAACCGGAAGAACGCACCGCGTTGTTCGAAACTCTGCGCTATGGCGAAGCAGCTTGGGATCAGAGTCTCTCCGTACTCCCCCGCGCTCCCGATCCGCTCTCCGTATCTATCTTGGGCAAGCTCGGCCGCTTCCGCCCCGCCCCGCTCTCAGCCGGTGGTGGGGCGCCGGTTTACGTGCACCGCATCCCCTACAACTATGTGAAGGCGCTGGACTTTGTCCCCTTCTTCCAGAACGAAACCGACGGGCGCAAGCGCTCGGAAGACTACAAGTCGTATTACCTGACGGATGATGACTTTCGGCTGCCGTTTCTGGCCATGCTCAACTCGAGCCTCTTCTTCTGGTGGTGGTACACTCTTTTCGAGGGGTACCACTGCGGGCGCCACGAAATTGAAGCGTTCCCCTGCGGGTTCGGCCAGATGACCCGATCCACGAGCGACCGGTTGTCCGGGCTCGCAGACGAACTGATGATAGACTATCGTGCAAACGCGAAGCGTCGCGTGGCCTATTACCGCGCGACCGGCCGCGTCGAGTACGACGAGTTCCGGCCGCGCGCCTCGAAACCGCTTCTAGACCGCATCGACGCAGTGCTCGCCGGCCATTTCGGCCTTTCCGCCGAAGAGCTGGATTTCATCACCAGCTACGATCTCAAGCTGCGCGCAGGCTTCCCGGCCGCCAGCAAGCCGGGCCCGGCTGATGGGTGAAAACTATTGGAAACATGCCTATCATCAAACCTGGGCAGACGCCGCGGAAAGGGAGCAGCGGGTTGCCCTCGATATCCTTGAAGCGACCGGCCGCAAAGTCGTTCCCGCCGGGCTGGGTACAGCGAGCACGGAGTTCCTTCCCGGCGCCGCAGAGCGCCACGGGCATGAGCGGGGGGCGCCCGACCTGCACATCGCCAGCACGAATGTATTTCTCGAAGTGACGGGCCCGCTCGCATCCGGCGTGTCGGTGACCCGGGCGCTGTGGCTACGGCCGGACAAAATCGAGCATGCGCGCCGCCACATGCAGCAGATGCGCACGGTTGTGATCCACTGTCTCGGCGACTCGGGACCGCGGCGCGCAATCTACCTGGGCAACGGGTTCATCAGGCGCTTCGGCTCCGGCGCATACCCGATCGAGGCGCGACTGATACGCGGGCGCAGAGAAAACTACGTCTCGGTGCCCGCCGCCGCGCCGGATGTGCGCCCGTGGGACCTCTTCGTGGCGTGGGTTGGCGCCCTGCTTCCGCGTTAGCACCTTGTTTGCTGAAGGGGTAAGCAGCGCACCCCGTCCCGCTCACCCACGGAGGAGAAGGCGATGAAATGGAAAGGCCGCAAGACCAGCAGCAATTTCGAAGACCGGCGCGGCATGCGCGCTGGCCCCATCGCCGCGGGCGGCGGGGTCGGTGCTCTCGTGATCGCGCTGGTGGTGATGTTCATGGGGGGCGACCCCAGCGTGGTTTTGGAAGGCGGCGGCGGGGGCGGGGCGGTTGCGCCGCCGGTGCAGGGCAGCACCGAGTTGCCGGAAGATGAACTCGGTACGCGGGTGCTGGTCGTGCTGCAGGATACGGAGGATACCTGGAACCAGATCTTCCGCGACGAGTTCAATCAGGACTACCCGGAGCCCGAGCTGGTCATGTTTACGGGGGCGACCCAGTCCGGCTGCGGCTTCGCGCAATCCGCAATGGGGCCGTTCTACTGCCCGCTGGATAACAAGGTGTACATCGACCTGAGCTTCTACGACGACCTGCGGAGGCGCTTCGGTGCTTCGGGCGACTTCGCTCAGGCGTATGTGATCGCGCACGAGGTAGGGCACCACGTGCAGACGGTGCTCGGCATCTCCCAACAAATCCGTTCGGAGCAGCAGCGGTTGAGCCAGGCGGATGCGAACGAGCTTTCCGTCCGGCTCGAGCTACAGGCCGACTGCCTCGCCGGGCTCTGGGCCGCAAACACCCAACAGCGGACGCAGTTCCTCGAAGCCGGTGATGTCGAGGAAGCGCTCACCGCCGCCGCAGCGATCGGGGACGACCGCATCCAGCAGCAGACGCAGGGGCGGGTCGCTCCCGAGTCCTTTACCCACGGCACCTCCGAGCAGCGTGCCCGCTGGTTCAACCGCGGCTTTCAAGCGGCGGATGTCGATGCCTGCGATACCTTCGTACCCGGCCCGGTTTGACGGCTACGGGAGATCCAAGAAGATCCGGGCCCGGCCGCGGTGGCAGGACCCCGTGGTGATTAAACCAGCCGCCCGCCTCAGGCCGCTGTTTCCGCGAAGAGCCCCGCCAGACTCGGAACGTTGGCAGCGGCCCGCCACACCTCCATCCCGTGGCGCCACACCGGGGTCTGCCGCCCGAGCGTGCCAGCCTCGGCCTTGCGCCGCAGATCTGCAACGTCCAACGGTCCCTGCTGTACCCCGTCTACCATCACATAAAATCGTTCCCCGTCAACACTCGCCTCGGGCGGGATGCCGGCCGGGGGTAGCTGCGCTGACATAGATATAGTCGTCTCGCTCATCTGCAATTTCGATTGGTGAGGTACGCACCGGAAGCGCAGAAACACGCAATCCGGCGACAATGTCTACTCTCAAAGCATCGGTTGGTTTTCGGTTCGCCTGCAGTTGCCGTCGTCGCTGCACCCGCTCGGGATGCTTGAAGAGCAGATAGCCGAGATCCGTTGCCGGCGTCTGGGTGGTGCGGATCGTCAGGAGCACTAGCGCGTCAGTCGGAGTCAAAGGTCCAGTCCACTACGTCGATCACCGGCTCATACCCAATGCGGCGGTAGATGCCGTTGGACGTTGGGTTCGCCAGGTCGGTGTAGAGAAAGCAGAAGCGGGCGCCATCATCCAGCAACTGGCGCGACAGCACGGCCGTAGCCGCGGTGCCGTACCCACGCCGCCGCTGCTCCGGCGGCGTGTACACCGGCCCCACACGCGCGCCGTTGGGAGTGCGGCCAGCCACCCCCACCATCGTAACGGGTTCCCTGTCCTGCCACAGGTAGATGGCGCCGGTGCGGATGCGCTCCTCCGTCCACTCCCGCGCTCCTGGACCCGCGTTATCCGCCTCTGCGCGGAAGGCGGTGATCCACTCCGTCAGCAGGTCGGCGTCGGCGTCGGTCGCCGGTCGCAACCGCCCCGGCGGCCCGTCGGCGAGCGGCTGCACCTCGTCCAACCGGTAAATGCGCTGGTGCATGCCGGGGCGCGTGGAAACGCCCCTGCGCTCCGACCAGAGGCGGGCGAACGTCTCCGCCTCCGCTTCCGGCCCGAGTACCGCCGGCAGCGACGGATAGACGTCCGCCACGTCGGCGGCG
>JBBSMO010000135.1:0-6661 GCA_038233155.1 Longimicrobiales bacterium | reverse complement strand
GGGCGATCGCGCGGCCCCCCGCTCCGACATTCTGAGGGAGCCTGCGACCGAAGAATCTCCTAGTCGGCGAGCCGAGATCCTTCGGCTGCGCTCAGGATGACAGATGAGGGGCTCAGCATGACGAACGAGGCGCTCCGGATGACGTTTGCTATGCTTAGGATGACAACAGCCGTTGCCGCCGCGGCTCCGTCGGCAGCGGCAGCGCCTCAGTGTATCAACCGCTATTTCCGGAAGCTGGAGATACGCGCAGGCGCACAGCCTGGGCGTGCGCTTCGAGCCCCTCCGCTTCCGCGATGCGGATGATGTCGCCTGCGTCTGCTGCCAGCCGCGCCGGCGAGTAGCCGATCAGGCTGGTGCGTTTGACAAAGTCGTACACCCCCAAGGGAGATGCCCAGCGCGCCGTGCCCCCCGTGGGGAGCACATGGTTGGGTCCGGCGAAGTAGTCGCCGATCGGCTCTGGCGAGGAATCGCCGAGGAAGATGGCGCCCGCGTTGCGGATCTGCGCTGCCAGCGGCAGCGGTTCCGCCACCAGCAGTTCGAGATGCTCTGGCGCCCGCAGATCCGCGAGCTGGGCGGCCGCAGCCAGGTCGGGGACCACGGCGATTACTCCGTTCTGCTCGAGTGACTGCCGCGCAATTTCGGCACGCCGGGTCGTCTTCAGCAGCCGCTCGATAGCGGCTTCGACAGCATTCGCCACCTCTTCGTGCGGCGTGACGAGCCAGGCGATGGCGTCCGGGTCGTGCTCCGCCTGCCCCAGCAGGTCAGCCGCCGCGTGGGCGGGGTTCGCGGCTTCATCGGCGATGATCAGAATTTCCGAGGGACCCGCTACCATGTCGATGTCCACGCGGCCGAAAACCTGTCGCTTCGCCTCCGCAACCCAGCGGTTGCCCGGACCCACGATCTTGTCCACGGCCTCGATGGATTCGGTGCCGAACGCCAGCGCGGCGACTGCCTGCGCACCGCCCACGCACCAGGTAGCATGTACCCCCGCCAGATGCGCTGCGGCTAACACCATCGGCGGAACCTCGCCGCGTGGCGCCGGTGTCACCATCACGATCTCGTCTACCCCTGCCACCGCCGCGGGAATGGCATTCATCAAGACCGAGGAGGGATAGGCCGCACGGCCGCCGGGAACGTAGAGGCCCACCCTGCGCAGCGGCGCCACCCGCTGGCCGAGCAGAGTGCCGTCTGGCAACAGATCTAAGAAGCCGCGCTCCGCCTGCTGTTCATGAAACCGGCGGATGTTCTCCGCGGCTTTGCGCAGCGACTCGAGCAGCGCCGGGTCGATCGACGCGGCGGCTCGTTCCAGATCTGCCGCATCACGGCGCAACGCTGCTACGGAAGCTGCGCCGGCATCGTCAAAGCGGTGGATGTATTCGAGCACCGCTTCATCCCCCCGTGCAGCTACGGCGGCGAGGATGACGGCGACCGCATCCCGCACCACTGCATCCTCTGCGGGCGAACCGCGCAGCGCGGCCCGCAGTTCGGCGAATGGCGGCGAGGAATGAACTCTGCGCATGATCACGAGCCACCCGCCGGCTGCAGTGCACCCGCTCCGAGCGCGCCCGCAATGTCCGCCAGCAACTGCTGGTGTTCGGCGAG
This sequence comes from Longimicrobiales bacterium, assembly GCA_038233155.1. GTDB lineage: Bacteria > Gemmatimonadota > Gemmatimonadetes > Longimicrobiales > Longimicrobiaceae > JBBSMO01. Next base: position 5,059 of record JBBSMO010000135.1, on the reverse strand, counting down.
GCGCAGCTTGTGACTCGCACGGTTGACGATCAACCGGGCACCGGACGCGAAAATCTCATCGACCACGACCAAGCCATTCGCCTCGAGAGTTCGGCCGGTTTCGACGATGTCTACGATCCAGTGGCTGAGGCCCAGCAAGGGCGCCACCTCGACGGATCCGCTGACCCTCACAAGTTCCACCTGCAACCCGCGCGAAGCGAACCAGCGCCGCGCCGTCTCTACGTACTTGGTCGCGACACGGGGCGTTTCTCCGCCCGGCAGGAACGGATAGCCCGTGTTTGCGGCGGCTGCGACTGCCATGCGGCACGCACCAAAGCCCAGGTCGAGAGGCTGCAGCACATCGGGCTGCCGCTCGTGGAGCACATCGAGGCCGGTCACGCCGGCGTCCGCGACACCCGCTTCCACATAGGTAGGCACATCGAATGGTTTCACCGGCAGAAATTCGAAGCGGCCATCGGCGCTGGGTAAAATCAGACGCCGGCTGCCGTCGTACTGCCCGCCGATGGGAGCCGAGAAGCGGGCCCAAAGGTCGAGCATTGGCGTCATCATCCGTCCCTTTGGAGCGGCAATACGCAGTGGCGCGCGGGAAGCGCTCAAGGGCCGCTCCCCAGCTCAGCGAGCGCATCGGTCTCGAGCGCAAACCCGATCGCCGGGCGTTCAAGGCCATACGATTCGAGCAGATGGTCGTAGCGCCCGCCCGCTCCGATCGCCCTGCCCGCACCCGCCGCGAACACTTCGAACTGAATGCCGGTGTAGTAGTCCATTCCGCGGATCTCGGCCAGATCGAAGACCACGTGCTCCTGCTCGGTGGCGCTGAGGAGCTCCCACAGCGCTTCCAGCCGGCCTACCGCCTCGCGTGCTCCCGCCGTAGGCGACAGCCGTTGCGCCCGCCCGAGCATTTCCGCGCCTCCGATCAGATCGGGCGTCGCGAGCAGCGCTTCGGTCACCGCCGGCGGCAGGCTCGCCTCGGCCGTGAGCCGGAGCAGATCCGCCCGGTTTCGTACATCTATCGCCTGCCGCAGGGCAGGCAAAGCGGCCCGCGGAACCGCGTCCAGCAATGGCTTCAGAAACCCGACGTGCCCAATGTTGAGTTGAAACGGCCCCGTGTCGAGCGAACGCAGCACCTGGATCACTAACCGGATGATCTCGGCGTCTGCCGTTACGCCCGGGGGTCCGATCAGTTCGGCGCCCAATTGGAATATCTCGCGGCGCCGGCCTTCCCCGGCCGCGGACTGACGGTAAACCTTGCCCGAGTAGCAGAGCCGTAGCGGCAGCGGTGCATCCCGAAGTTTGGTGGCCGCAACGCGGGCAATGCTCGAGGTAAAATCCGCCCGCAAGGCCAGCAGGCGCCCGTCATGGTCTACGAAGCGCAGGAGCTGCGAGCCCAAGCGAGACCCCGCGCCGCGGGTAAACACCTCCTCATATTCAAACGACGGCGGGATCACTTCGTCGTATCCATGGGCTTCTGCCAGTGTGAACCACGCCGACTGGACGCGCCTCCTGCGCCGCACCCCATCGGCCAGCAGGTCTTGCGAACCAGGGGGGATGGGGCTTATTTGTGCTGTAAGCATGGGCGAAAGCTACTTCTGGCGGGCCGAGGTGTGCAACTCACGATTCGCACGCAAGTTTGCCGGGGGCGGCACGAGCCTTGCTAAAATGTGATGTATCGGCAGTTTACCTGTCATCCCCCAAAGGGAGGTCGCTGTGGACGTACTGCTCATTCTCGGGATCGTACTACTGTTGATTGCATTGCTCGGTGTTGGCGGAGTGATCGGAGCGCTAGGACAAATCGCCTGGATTCTGCTGATCATTGCTGTGATCATCATCGCCTGGCGCGTCATCACGGGGCGTCGGCCGGTCTGACGTTCCCTCGCTGGTTGTGTACGGACGGGGGTGCGGCGGGTGCCGCACCCCCGCTCTGCTTCTATGAAGTTTACTTGGACGGCTTCCAACTTAAGAGTTGGTTCGGCCTAAGGCATCTGCGAGCGCTCCGAGCAGCACGGCGACTTCCGCGGGTGACAGAACATAGGAGTTGGCGGCGGTGTTCCGCCCTTGCGGTTCGCCCACCAGCACTCCCTCTCCGGCAGGGCCCCAGCTTTTCACTGCGCGGAATGCATCCTCATCTGTCGTGTCATCGCCAAGGTACAGAGCGGGCGCGGCATGAGGGACTTCGAGCTGCGCGAGCACGAAACCGGCAGCACGCCCCTTGTCCCAGTCGATGCGCGGGCGCACCTCGAGCACCTTTTTCCCCGTTGTAACCCGCAGGCTTTCCGACCGGGCGGCTACGGCGGCCCGCACCGCATCTTGAACCGGGCGTTCCTGCTCCTCTGGCACCAGCCGGTAGTGGATGCTGAGCGTCAGTTGCTTGTCCTCTACCATCGCGGCCGGAGTGTCCCGTAGAGCATGCCGCAGCTCGCTGGCGACCTGCTCGAGCTCCGGCCGGGCCGCCGCGGCACCGGGGTGCACCCGCTCGATGCCAGGACCACTCATCTCCATCCCATGGTTTCCCGCGTAGAAGACGCCGTCCAGATTTGTCATTCCGCGGACATCGGCCAGGCCGCGCCCGCTGACCACTGCGAGATGCAGGCCGGGTACCGCTTGGAGCCTTGCGATAGCCGCCCGCGCCTCACCCGTCATCGCTGCAAGTTCCGGCCGCTCGACGATGGGCGCGAGGGTTCCGTCGAAGTCCAGCAGCAGCGCCAGACGGCCGGTCTCGCGCCAGCCGCCAGCCCAGTCGCTGATCCGGCTGCTCGCGTGAGGCAGCATTGTTTCTTGCACCTGATCTCCAGGGTTCGGCACGATTCCTCCATTCGGGATTGCGGCGGCCCGCCCGGCCTTGCAACCGCCGGACCGTCACCGCCCGGCGGTGCTCCGCCCCGCTATATCCCCGTACCCGTTTTGGCATGAGTTGGCTGGATGACATGAAGTTCGATTCCCGCGGCCTCGTCCCGGTGGTGGCACAGGACGCCGTCACCGCCGAGGTGTTGATGCTGGCCTACGCCAACCGCGCGGCGCTCGAAGCTACGCGCCGCACCGGACAGGCCCATTACTGGAGCCGCTCTCGCGACGAATTGTGGAAAAAGGGGGCAACCAGCGGCAACCGGCAACCTGTAGACGAGGTACGTGTAGATTGCGACGGGGATGCGGTGCTCTACCGGGTGCGGCAGAGCGGTTGCGCGTGCCATACGGGCACCCGCAGTTGCTTTCAGCGTCTGGCAGACGGCGACCATCTGGCGGAAACTGGGGCGCCTGGCGATGTGTTCGCGACCTTGGCCGCCACAATCCGGCAGAGGGACGAGACGCGGCCCGCGGGCTCCTACACTAGCTACCTTCTGCGCGAGGGCGTGGACAAGGTCCTGAAGAAGGTGGGCGAGGAGAGCGCGGAGGTGATCATCGCTGCGAAGAACCCCGGAACCGACGAGCTCGCCTCGGAAGCAGCCGATCTTCTGTATCACCTGCTTGTGCTATTGCATCTTCGGCGGCTACCGTTCGACGCTGTGCGGGCGAAGCTGGCGGAACGCGGGGCGGGCCGGGCGGCGGCTGCCAGCGCTGCCGTGCCTACGGAAAAAGGAGAAGAAGGAGATGTTGCCAGTGCTGAATAGAGGCTTGCTTCTGGGCTGTGCCGCCGGCCTCATCGCTATGGGCGGGTGTGACAAGCCGCAACGCATCGGAGATGTGAATGCGATTATCGTCGGAGTGCCGGACGCACAATGGAGCCGCATCGAGAGCGCCGTAGACACCGCACTCGAACCGCGTGCGTTCACCGTGCGCGACGAGCGCATCTTCCGCGTTACCCAGGTCGACCCTTCCGACACCCGCTGGAACGACTTCCGCCGCTTCACCCAGCTCCTGCTGATCGGCGAGCCAGGCGACCCGTGGATGACCGAAGCAGTCGACAATGTCCCAGACCCGCTGCCACCCCTTCCCGCTGTGGTCAACGCCGGGGATGTTTTCGCGCGCGACCAGCAAGTCACCCTGGCGCTTCTCCCGCCCGGCGGAGGGATAGACGCGGTGCGCGCTCTGCTTCCCGAACTGCGCGAAAAGTATCTGACCAACTTTTCGCAGTACGTCCGGGCGCGGATGTATGCCAGCGGCGTCAACACCGAACTCGCCGATTCGCTGCGGCAGAACGCCGGCTTCTCCCTGCAGCTTCCGAAGGTCTACTACGGGCGTCAACTAGCGGATAGCGCCTACCTTTTCCGCAATGACTTTCCGGACCCTTCCGAGTTGATTCGCTCGGTGCTCGTCACCTGGCGCCCGCTCGACGGCGGCGATCTAGATGCTTCCCAGGTGCTCGATTGGCGCGAACGAGCCGCGGAGCTCTTTTATGCGGAGCCGCAGGCCACCGGCAGGGACGAAATCACTTCGGGCGTACGAAGCGGGGAGGGGCCGCGCTCGGTAGAGGTGCGCGGGGTGTGGTCCGCCGCACCGGGAGAGTATCCGGGGGCAGGCCCGTTCATCACCCGGCTGTTTCCTTGCCCGGCACAAAACCGGGAGTACCTGCTGGATGCATGGTTGTATGCGCCCGGCTCGGAGAAATTCGAGTACGTCCTGCAACTGGAAACGATCTTGAACAGCTTCGAGTGCATCAGCGGCTAAGCCACTATCCCGATCGATTCGCGGGCGCCCGGCGGGTGCGTCACGGCTCGCGATCTTTCGCCACGGAAAGCCGCACCGCGCGGTCGGGAAAGCCGGCATCCAAAATCATCTGCTCGCTCCCTGGGTCCTGCCAACCGCCCGTTGCGGGCTCGTCCCAGTGCACGGCGTGATCTTCAACGTGGTAGCCCTGCATCCAAAAGCGGCGCGTTCCGGATTCATCCCGCGCCTCGGCTATCAGCACTGGGGAGGCGCTTTCGCCTTGCCCGTCCGTTACCGCTTCGAGAGCCAGGAGCAGGCAACTGGGCGATTTCGCCGCAGCATAGCGCGCGACTGCGGCAGACAGCACATCTGGCGATGCGCCGCCGCCCCCGGGCGGAATCGGGATGCCCATGGTCCGGTACTCGGGCGTTGCATGACCGGGCCGCTCATGCACACTGCGGATGCGCGGCGGCGTGTCCTC
>JBBSMO010000134.1:0-6697 GCA_038233155.1 Longimicrobiales bacterium | reverse complement strand
GAGGAGGCGAAAGCCTTGCTGCACCAGAACCGCACCGTCGTCTATATCAGCGCCCGGGCGGAGTTGGAGCGTTCGCTGGCGAATCAGGTAGTAGTCGCGGCCGGGCAGGGCGCGTAATGCGCACGACCACGACGTATTGGCTGCTGGTCCTGCTGGCGTTCGCAGCACCGCTGGCAGGACAGGAGCGGGTGGACCTCGTCGTCCACGGCGGTACGATCTTCACCGCGGACGATCTGCTCTCGGTCTACACCACCATGGCCGTGGACGATGGCAAAGTCGTCGCCGTGGGCTGGGACGACCTGCGCGAGCGGTACCGTGCTGAGCAGGAGGTACACCTGGGAGGGCGGTTCGTAGTCCCGGGCTTCAACGATTCTCACACCCACGTCCGTGGAAATCCGAAGCGCTACGTGGACATGGAGGGGGTGCCTTCTCTGGCGGAGTTCAAGGCGCGGCTACGTTCGAAGGCCGACGAGCTGGGGACGGGAGAGTGGATCACCGGCTACGGGTGGGCGGAGGCCGAAATGACGGAGCGCCGCGAACCGACCCGATACGACCTAGACGAGGCCATTCCGGACAACCCGGCCATCATCAGTCGCGCGGGGGGGCACAGCGCGGTTTTGAACAGCCGCGCGCTGGAACTCGCGGAGATCGATGCGTCCACGCCGGACCCCGAGGGGGGAACCATCGAGCGCGATGGGGACGGGGTGCCCACCGGGATCATCCTGGAGACCTGGGGAATGGCGGGCCGGCTCGTGCCGGAGCCGGCCGACGCCGAGATCCGGAGCAGCCTGCTCGAACACCTGCGGGGCCAGTTCGCTTACGGGATCACCAGCCTGATCCAGGCGACTGCGTCGCCGGAGTCGGCCGGGATGTGGCGGGACATCTACCGAGAGCACGGCGACCAGCTTCCCCGGGCGGCGGTGCAGATCCTCCTGCCGGTCGGACGTGGGGAGGGCGAAGCGGCGGCGGCGCGGCTCCGGGAGATGGATCTGCGGACAGGGCAGGGAGACCACCGGCTCCGTGTAGGTGCGTTGAAGCTCTTCATCGACGGCGGGTTCACGGGGCCGGCGGCGTGGACGATCGAGCCGTATCGGGACGATCCGGACTACTACGGGCATCCACGCCTGTCAGATGACGACCTTTATCTCGTGGCGAAGCAGGCACACGCGCTGGGCTGGCAGATGGGCATTCACGCCATCGGGGACGCGGCGATCCGCATGGCGGTAGACCAACTGGTCCGGGTGCTCGAGGAAGAGCCACGAGTCGATCACCGCCACTACCTCAACCACTTCACGGTCCTGCCACCTTCGAAGACCATGGAGATGATGGCGGATCACAACATCCACATCGCCCAGCAGCCGAACTTCACCTGGACCCTTGAAGGCCGCTACACCAAGCATCTAACCGACGACCGGGTGCAGACCAACAATGCTCTGCGTACCCCGCTCGACCATGGGATCGTCGTGGCGTTGGGCGCCGATATTCTTCCGACCGGACCCCTGCTCGGGATCTTCGCTGCAGTTACGCGCCGCGGAATGAGCGGCGCCGTATACGGCGAGCGTGAGCGACTGACGGTTCCCGAGGCAATCGTCGGGGATACCCGCAACGGCGCGTACCTGACCTTCGAGGAAGACGTCAAGGGCACGCTCGAGCCGGGCAAGTTCGCCGACTTCGTGGTGCTGTCCGAGGATCTGCGCCGGATCGATCCCACCCGTATTCGGGATGCCGAAGTGCTGGAAACCTACCTCGCCGGCAAGCGCGTATACCGCGCCCCCACTGCCCCGGGAAAGACCCAATGAGCCGAGATCCACAGGAACAGCGGCCCGCCGTTAGAGGTGGTCGGCTGAATCGTCGTGATTTCGTGGCGGCATCGGCGGTTCTGGCCGCTTCGGGGGTGTTCAGGCCTGCGGCGCGGGCGTGGGCCACGCCATCTACGCAAATCGATTCGAGCCGGATCGACGCGTTCATCCGGGCCAAGATGGACCGGGACCACATCCCGGGTGTAGCCGCGGCCATCGTCAACCGCGATGGCATCGCGTGGGAGAGCGGGTACGGCTGGGCGGATCTGGAGGAGCGGCGGCCAATGACCACGGATACGCTCCAGAACGTCGCGTCCATCTCGAAGACGTTCACCACGACCGCGGTCATGCAGCTGCGGGAGCAAGGGCTGGTCGATCTGGACGATGACGTGCAGCACTACGTCGCCCTCCCGGTCCGGAACCCGCGGCACCCCGACGTGCCGGTGACGGTCCGGCAGCTGATGACCCATACCTCAGCGATCCTGGACGGAACGGCGTATTCGCGCATGTATCAGTGCGGAGATCCAGCCATTTCCCTCGGCGAATGGCTCGAGGAGTACTTCGCCCCCGGCGGGCGCTATTACAACGCGGACGAGAACTTCGCGACCTATGCGCCGGGCGAGCAGCGGGAGTACTGCAACGTAACGTTCGGGCTGCTGGGTCACATCGTGGCGCGGGTCTCGGGGCTCGCGTTCCCGGAATTCTGCCGGCGGCGGATCTTCGCCCGCCTCGGCATGCCCGCCACGGCCTGGTTCCTCGAGGAGATCGATACCTCCCGCCATGCGGTGCCCTACACTTGGTTCGACGAGGGCGTGGCTCGCGGGCCCGCCTGGGGCGGGCTGCCACTTGGAGTGATTCAGGATACAGGCGCGGGTTCCGAAGCGATGATTCCCGGGGGCTACCGCGCCAACTGCTTCTACAACCACGCGAACTATCCGGACGGGTTCCTCCGCACCAGCGTGCGCCAGCTTGCACGCTACGCCCGCGCCTACCTGAATGGGGGCATCATCGGAGGCAACCGTATTCTCGAAGCCTCCACCGTCGCGGAGATGCTCACGCCGCAGCTGACCGGTGACGGCATACTGCAGGGGCTGACGTGGTACGCCTTCGAGGGACCGGGGGAGCCCGCTTGGGGCCACTCGGGAGGCGATCCCGGTGTGAACACGGATGTGCGGATGCTCCCAGGGAAAGGCGTCGCCGCGATCGCCTTCACCAACACTCACGGCATCCGGCCCGGCGAATTCACCACCATGCTTCTGGCGGAAGCGCAGCGCCTCTGAGCGCTCACCGCACCCGCCGCCGGCCGCGATCGGACCGCGTCCAGAAATCCAGCCCGATTCATACCCGACCGTGAATGGCTAACCCGATGGCTACCCTGCTCGAAGATCTCGCGACCACGCACCAAAAGACGCTCTGGACCCCGTTCATGCAGATGAAGTCGGTCCAGCAGCACGGTCCGCTCATCTTCGAGCATGCCGACGGAGTTCATCTCTATGATGCGAGCGGCAACGAGTACCTGGACGCGCACGGCAGCCTTTGGTTGGCCAATGTCGGATATGGCCGGACGGAGATCGCTGACGCCGTATACGAGCAGATGAAGAAGATGGCGTTCTGCAGCATGTTCATGGGCTTTTCCAACCAGCCCGCCATCGATCTGGCGGCCAAGCTGATCGAGCTCGCGACGCCGGAAGGAATGGGCAAGGTCTTTTACTCGGACAGCGGGTCCGAAGCGGTGGAGACGGCGCTGAAAATTGCCCGGCAATTCTGGAAGAACGTGGGCCGCGGGACCAAGTACAAGTTCATCGCTCGCCGCCGCTCGTGGTCACGATCGCGGATGCGGACCGGATCGTTGCCGTGGTCGACCAGGCGATCGGCGACGTGACCGACGGCATATGATTCAGCTATCGAATAGAGCGCTATGATCGCGAGCGTGAACCCGGCGACCGGGCAAACACTGGAGAGGTTCGATCCGCTGTCCGATGCGGAGGTCGAGGCATGCATCGATCGGGCGTGGGACGCATACCAGGCATTTCGCCGCACCTCGTTCGAGGAGAGAGCGGTGTGGTTGCGGGCGGCGGCCGACCTTCTGGAAAGCGAAAAGCGCCAGTGGGCGCTGATTATGACGACGGAGATGGGCAAGCCCATCGCGGCGGCGGAGGCCGAGGCGGCAAAGAGTGCCTGGGTGTGCCGCTTCTACGCCGAGCACGCGGAACGGATGCTGGCCGACGAGCCGGTGCCGATCGAGGCTGCGCGTACCCACGTGCGCTACGATCCACTGGGCCCCGTGCTCGCGGTCATGCCGTGGAACTTCCCGTTCTGGCAGCTCTTCCGCTTCAGCGCACCGGCGCTGATGGCGGGCAACGTAGTGCTGCTGAAGCATGCGCCCAACGTTCCGCGCTGCGCAATCGCGATCGAGGAGATTTTTCGCCGGGCGGGCTTCCCCGAGGGTGTCTTCCAGAGCCTGCTCATCGAGGTGGATCAGGTCGAGTCGGTGCTCGACGACCCGCGCGTGCGTGCGGCGACACTGACGGGCAGTGTGGCCGCCGGCGCGGCGGTGGGCTCGCAAGCCGCGCGGCGCATCAAGCCGAGTGTGCTGGAGTTGGGCGGCAGCGATCCGTTCCTAGTCCTCCCCAGCGTCGATCTGGCGGCAGCGGTTCGTGCGGGAGTGCAATCGCGCACAATGAACAACGGGCAGAGCTGCATCGCGGCGAAACGCTTCATCGTGCATGCCGAGGTATACGACGAATTCGAGCGCCGCTTCGTTGTCGCAATGGAGGCGCTGGCAGTCGGTGACCCCGCCCATACGGCGACGGACGTGGGGCCGCTTGCCGCGGGGTACCTCCGCGACAACCTCCACCGACAGGTGCGTGAGTCGGTAGCGGCCGGGGCGCGCCTTCTCTGCGGCGGCGAGCCCATCGAAGGACCAGGCTTCTTTTATCCACCCACCGCGCTCGCTGATCTGCCGGAAGGCGCACCCGGCCGGTGCGAGGAGATGTTCGGCCCGGTCGCGTCCCTGTTTCGCGTCGCTGATCTGGACGAGGCGATCCGGTTGGCCAACGACACCGAGTACGGGTTGGGAAGCAGCGTCTGGACCCATGACGAAGCCGAGCAACAGCGCTGCATCGAGGAGATCGAGGCCGGCCAGGTCTTCGTGAACGCCATGACCTCCTCGGACCCGCGGCTCCCCTTCGGCGGCATCAAGCGATCAGGCTACGGGCGCGAACTGGGCACGCACGGCATCCGCGAGTTCGTCAACGTGAAGACGGTCTGGATCGCTGCCGAGCCGGATGGCGGCGCAGGCACAGTGACTGGCGCCACGGAGTAGCGACGTGCGGATGAGGACCGCCCGGCGCATTGGATTCCGGCTTCCGCCGGAATGACGGCAGCGGGCGGCTCGTCATCCCGGTGCAGGCCGGGATGGTGTTCGGCTAAAGCGGAATCCAAGGCTATCCCGTCCCGAAGCACACGAGAGCGTTGTTCCGCGTGCTCACATCCTGGTTTCGCTTTTCGCCGTATGGCTTTCCGGCTGGTTGGCCGGGCGAGCTGCGGAGAGCGGTCACGCCCTATCGAGCACCCATCTTGCGCAGCCGGGTCCTCCCCATACTGGGCATCATCATCTTCTCGCGGCGAACCCAACGCATGGAATACAGACATCTCGGCAGCTCCGGCCTCAAGGTATCCGCTCTCTCCTTCGGTTCGTGGGTCACCTTCGGGGACCAGATAGACAGCGATGTAGCGGCCGGGTGCATGCACGCGGCGTACGAGGCCGGCGTGAACTTCTTCGACAACGCCGAAGCCTACGCGGGCGGCAAGTCGGAAGAGGTGATGGGGCAGGTAATCCGCGATGCGGGATGGAAGCGGTCTGACCTCGTCCTTTCTACCAAGATCTTCTGGGGCGGCGAGGGTCCGAACGACCGCGGCCTGTCGCGCAAGCACCTTGTCGAGGGGACCGAAGCATCGCTCGAACGCATGCAGCTCGACTATGTGGATCTGCTCTTCTGTCATCGTCCAGACCCGGAAACGCCAGTCGAGGAGACGGTTCGGGCGATGAACTATCTGATCGACCACCACAAAACGCTGTACTGGGGCACCAGCGAGTGGAGCGCCGAGCAGATCCGGCATGCGAACGAAATCGCGAGGCGCGAGCACCTGGTACCCCCCACGGTGGAGCAGCCGCAGTACAACATGTTCCATCGCGGCAACGTCGAGCGCGAACTGGCCCCGCTGTGCGAGGGCATCGGCCTCGGGTTGACGGTCTGGAGCCCGCTCGCCAGCGGCATTCTCACCGGCAAGTACAACGACGGCATTCCGGAAGGGAGCCGGCTGGACCTCGAGAACTACGGGTGGCTCCGCGAGCGCCTCGAGAGCGAGGAGGGTGAGGAGCAGATCGGGAAAGTGCGCCGCCTTTCCACCATCGCGGATGCGCTGAACTGCTCGATGGCGCAGCTCGCCCTCGCCTGGTGCCTCACAAACCCCGATGTCAGCACTGTGATCACCGGTGCCTCGCGCCCGGAACAGGTCGAACAGAACATGGGCGCGCTATCGGTGTTGCCCAAGCTGACACCCGACATTCTCGAGCGTGTCGAAGACATTCTAGACAACGAGCCTGAGCAGCCGGAGAACTACCGGTAGACGGTAGACGGCAGACGGCAGACGGCAGACGGTAGGGGGCGCGTGGCGTTAGCAGCGTATCCGCACGCGTCATCGGTCACTGGTCACTGTTCTGCCCGTCTCTCGCGTCTCGCGACCCGCGACTCGCGACCGCTCCTCAGCCTCAGCAGTCCTTCCTGCGCAACGGACGCTACCAGCGAACCCTCGCGGGTGAAGATGGTCCCGCGGGTGAAGCCGCGCGCGCCGGATGCGGAGGGACTGTCGGTGCTATAGAGCAGCCACTCGTC
>JBBSMO010000133.1:0-6707 GCA_038233155.1 Longimicrobiales bacterium | reverse complement strand
GATCGAGGTGGATGACATCTGCCTGCACCTGCTGGCGCTGCAGCAGCCGATGGCGCGAGATCTTCGCCTGATCACGATGGCGATGAAGATCGCCAACGATCTCGAGCGGGTCGGCGACCACGCCGTCAACATCGCGCAGGGAGTCGAGGAACTGGCCGGGCAGCCGCCGCCGCTTCAGCTCCCCGCGATCGAGGAAATGGCCCGGCTTTCGCGCGAAATGCTGTCGGACGCGCTGGACGCGTTTGTCCGCAGCGATTCCGAAGGTGCGCGCGATGTGTGTCGCCGCGACGACCGTGTCGACGCACTCCACGACTCGCTGTTCCGCACGTTGCTCACGCACATGATGGAAGACCCGCGCAAGATCGGCCCCGCGCTCTCGCTCCTGCTCGTCAGCCGCAACCTGGAGCGGGTCGCGGATCTGGCGACCAACGTTGCCGAAGACGTTGTGTTCCTGGTCGAGGGCCGCACCATCAAGCACCACGCCGGCGACAGCGGCTGAATCTCGCCGGGTTTTAGCGGCCGGGGTTGCCGACGGGGTCGTGCCGGGGGTAGAATCCCCAGCGGATGGCCTGCCGCCGATCCCCGATGCCGCTCAGCGAGCCTTGACCCAGCCCCCCGCCGAACTCCGAAGCTCCACCATCCGCGACCCGGTTCCCGCCCCGCCCACACCCACCGTGCCGATTCCGGGTGGCACGGAAGAAGCCGTGGAACAGCTGCTGCAGGAGGTGATGGAAGAGCCGCAGCCACTGCTGGCGAACCGAGAAATGCGCGGCCGCGTGGCCGTGGTCACCGGCGGTGCCACGGGAATTGGCCGCGCGATCGTGCTCGAGTTCGCGCGCAGCGGGGTTCACGTCGCGTTCAACTTCTTCGCGGACGAGGATTCGTCGCCGGATCTGCGGCAGGAGGCGGAGCAGACCGCACGGGAGGTGGCACAGCTCGAGGTGCGCTGTCACTTCGCCGAGTGCGACATCCGGGATTCGGCGCAGGCGGAGCAGTTCGTGGAGTCGGCTTCCGACGCGCTCGGCGGGCTCCACATTCTGGTCAACAACGCCGGGATCGCGCGTGATCGCGCGTTGTGGCGCCTGACCGACGAGCAGTGGCGCGACGTGGTGGACACGAACCTGACGGGCGCGTTCCACATGATCCGCGCCGTCGCGCGCCCCTTCCGCAGGCAGGGCGAGGGGAAGATTGTCAACGTGGCCTCGGTGCACGGGGTGCGCAGCGAGTTCGGCCTTGCCAACTACGCGGCGTCGAAGGCGGGTTTGATCGGCCTGACGCGCTCCGCGGCGGTCGAGCTGGGGCCGAGCAACGTCAACGTCAACGCCGTCGCTCCGGGGTACATCCGCACGCAGCGGCTGACCAGCAGCGTGTCTGCGGAGGTGCTGGACCGCGCGCGAGAAAGCGCGGTGCTCGGGCGCCTCGGCGACCCGCAGGATGTAGCGAACGTGGTGCTGTTCCTCTGCTCCGACGCCGCGCGGCACATTACCGGCGCGACGGTTCCGGTAGACGGTGGTCACCTGCTGTAGCGCAATGCAGCCTCATCCTTGACATTTCACGGTCGGGCAGCCGCCCGGCCTTCAACTACCCGGAAAACCCTGATGCCCACCACAGTTACCCTGATCCCCGGCGACGGCATCGGCCCCGCGATCACCGAAGCAACTACGCGGATCCTCGACGCGTCGGGTGCGGATATCGAGTGGGAACGCCAGGAAGCCGGGATCGCGGCTCTGGACCACTTCAACACGCCGCTCCCCGCCGAAACGCTCGAGTCGATCCGCCGCACGCGGATCGCGCTCAAGGGACCTCTCACGACCCCGGTGGGGACGGGTTTTCGTTCCATCAACGTGGCGCTCCGCAAAGAATTCGAGCTGTTCGCGAACGTGCGACCCGCCCGCAGCATCGTTCCCAACGGACGCTACGAAAACATCGACCTGGTGTTGATCCGCGAAAACACCGAAGGCCTGTACAGCGGGGTCGAGCACTACATCGGGGTGGGTGGAGATCCGCGCGCCGCCGCCGAGTCCGTGATGATCGTCACGCGCTTCGGGGTGGAGCGAATCATCCGCTATGCGTTCGAATACGCCGTTTCGCACGGCCGTAGCAAGGTCACACTCGCGCACAAGGCGAACATCCTCAAATTTACCCAGGGGTTGTTCCTGGACATCGGGCGCGAGGTCGCCGCGGAGTACGAAGGCCGCGTCGAGTTCGAGGATCGCATCATTGACGCGACCGCGATGCTGCTCGTCATGGATCCGTACCGGTTCGACGTGATCGTCACCGAGAACATGTTCGGCGACATCCTTTCCGACCAGATCGCCGGCCTGGTCGGAGGTCTGGGGATGGCGCCCGGCGGCAACATCGGCAAGGACATCGCGATCTTCGAGGCCGTTCACGGCTCAGCGCCCGATATCGCGGGCAAGAACATCGCGAACCCGTCCGCGCTGGTGCTCGGCGCGGTGATGATGCTTCGGCATCTGGGGATGACGCCCGAGGCGGACCGGGTCGGCCATGCGCTGTCCGCCACGATCCAGGCCGGCGAGCACCTCACGCCGGACCTGAAGGGGAAGGCGACCACCTCCGAGTTCACCGATGCGGTGATCGCCCGGTTGTGAGCACGGGCACGCCCACCCCGGCATGCGGCAACTGCGGCCGCACAGGACCCGCCGCGAAGCTGGACGCGGAAGGCTGGTGTGCGGCGTGCCGCGAGCAGGTCGTGCGGCGCGCGACGTGGTGGGCGCGGGGCGCGGCGGTTGCGGCGGCACTGCTCGCGGGGTGGTGGGTCGCCGCCGTGCTCACGCCGCAGCGGCTGCTGATCGGCTGGCTGGTGCTGGTCGGGGTAGTCTATTTTTTCGTGTATTCACTGGTGCGGCGGGTCGCGTTCGAACTGATCCGGAGTCGCGGCGTCCCGTCTGCGGAGGAATGAGATGGCGATTCTCGACTCCCGCTGGATCGATGTCGTCGCCGCGGTCGTAGGCGGGCTGGTCTTCGGCAGCGGCGTCGGTCGGCTGGCGATGGGCTTCACGGTGGGCGCGGCAGTCTGGACCTTGATCGGGCTGGTGCTTCTCTGGTGGGCGTTCGCGGACCGGCGCAGAGCTCGCCGGCAAACGCAGGACGACCCGCCAGACCGCTCCCGCGTAATCGAGTAGACTCCTCCCCCCCCGCGAGCGGCTCGTCCCGTCCCGCGCTTGCTGCGGCTTCGGCAAATGCCGTATATTCCGGTGCCCCTTTGACCCCGACCGGACGACAGACCCATGGCTAAATTTCAGGGCGTAGACTACTACGACATCGATTCGCTGCTGACCGAAGAAGAGCGGATGGTCCGCGACACGGTCCGCGCCTGGGTCGACGATGCGCTGCTGCCCGTCATTCAGGACGCGTATATCGAGCGCCGCTTCCCGCGCGAGCTGATCCCACAGATGGCGGAGCTCGGCGTGCTCGGCGCGAACCTCCCCGAAGAGTACGGCTGCGCCGGGCTCAACAGCGTCGCCTATGGCCTCATCATGCAGGAGCTGGAGCGTGGCGACTCCGGCATCCGGTCGTTCGCGTCGGTGCAGGGTGCACTCTGCATGTACCCCATCTTCGCCTTCGGCTCGGAAGAGCAGAAGCGCGAGTACCTGCCGCCGATGGCACGCGGCGAGGTGATCGGCTGTTTCGGGCTGACCGAGCCGGATTTCGGGTCGAACCCGGCCGGTATGATCACGCGCGCGCGGCAGGACGGCGACGAGTGGGTGATCAACGGCTCGAAGATGTGGATCACCAACGGTTCGACCGCGCACATCGCGATCATCTGGGCCAAAACGGGCGATTTGGACGATGTCTCGTCGATCCGCGGCTTCATCGTCCCCACCGATACTCCGGGGTTTACGGCCCGCGATCAGAAGGGGAAGCTGTCGCTGCTCGCGTCCGACACCTCCGAGCTCGCGCTGCAGGAGGTCCGGGTGCCGGGGTCGGCGATCCTGCCGGAGTCCGGAGGGTTGAAGAGCCCGCTGTTGTGCCTTACGCAGGCGCGGTACGGCATCTCGTGGGGCGCGGTGGGTGCGGCCATGGCGTGCTACGACGAGGCGGTGCAGTACGCTAAGGAGCGCGTCATGTTCGGCGGTCCGATTGCCGGCAAGCAGATTCAGCAGGTCCGGCTCGCCGACATGCTCACCGACATCACCAAGGGACAGCTCCTCTGCCTGCAGCTGGGGCGGCTCAAGGACGCGGGGCGGATGCGGACGCAGCAGGTTTCGCTGGCGAAACGCAACAACGTCGACATGGCGGCCGATATCGCCCGAGAAACTCGCCGCATCCTCGGCGGCAACGGCATTCTGATCGAGTATCAGGCCATGCGCCACCTGGCCAACCTGGAATCCGTCTACACGTACGAGGGGACGCACGACATCCACGGCCTGATTCTGGGGCAGGACATCACCGGGCTGCCGGCGTTCTGAGCGGGTGCGCCCGGCGTGCTTTATGGGGTTGACGCGGTGCCGTCTGTGCGACAGATTGGCGGACCGCAACGGGTGCGAAGCGTGTCTGATATCACGCGCGGAAGGGTTGACAGCATCTTTGTCCGAAGCTAAGTTTCCTGTCTTGTTCGCGCATCGCACCGCTAGCTCAATTGGCAGAGCAGGGGACTCTTAATCCCAAGGTTGAAGGTTCGATTCCTTCGCGGTGCATCCGGCGGACTGCCGAAGCGGAGCGCGGGGAGGTGGAAGCAGGTGCGGAGGTCCTTGTAGGGTTTGGTTGTTGTGCGCCCGTAGCTCAGCTGGATAGAGCGTCTGACTACGGATCAGAAGGCCGGGAGTTCGAATCTCTCCGGGCGCACCTGGCGGCGTGAGCCGAAGACGACTCATGCCGCTCCTTGTCTGATCAGGCTCCTGTGGCGGAACTGGTAGACGCGCTAGATTCAGGATCTAGTGGGCGAAAGCCCGTGGAGGTTCGAGTCCTCTCGGGAGCATTGACAAGGGGATGCCCAGGTGCTGAAACTGGTAGACAGGCCAGACTAAGGATCTGGTGCCGGAAACGGCGTGGAGGTTCGAGTCCTCTCCTGGGCATGTGGTGAATTTGGGAGGCGAGTGCGGGCCGCGGCGCTGGCAACTGTGCCGAGGAAAGTCCGAGCTCCACAGGGCAGGGTGCCGGGTAACGCCCGGGCGTCGCAAGGCGACGGAAAGTGCAACAGAAAGCAAACCGCCGATGGCTGCTTTTGCAGCACAGGCAAGGGTGAAAGGGTGCGGCAAGAGCGCACCGCGCGTCTGGTAACAGGCGTGGCATGGCAAACCCCACCCGTAGCAAGGCCAAATAGGGAACGAGGGGTGGCCCGCCCCGCTGCGGAAGCCTTCACCGGCGGAAGCGACAGTTCCGGGTAGGCCGCACGAGGCTGCCGGCAACGGTAGTCCCAGAGAAATGGTCCGCACCGCCTGATGAGGGCGGCGACAGAACTCGGCTTATTCCGCCTCCCATAATTGCGCGCTCGTAGCTCAGCTGGATAGAGCGTCGGCCTCCGGAGCCGAAGGTCACAGGTTCGAATCCTGTCGGGCGCATGAAGCTAAGCGAAAGCCAGACCGCAGTTTACGGTCTGGCTTTCTGCTTTTCCGGTCCCGCACACAACCGGCGAGTGTGCGTATAGTGTGCGGGTTGTGGGAAGTGTGCGAGTGTGTGCCAGTTCAGGCGGGGCGGGCTTTCCGTGCCTCACTCAGCAGCGCGTCCAGCCGCTCCGTGGCCTGCTCCTGCATCCCCGGTAGGACGTGCGAGTAGGTGTCGAGCGTCAGCGTGACCGATGCGTGCCCCAAGCGCTCCGAAACAACCTTCGGATGTTCGCCGTTGGCGAGCAACAAGGTTGCGTGCGAGTGTCGCAGATCATAAAGCCGCATCCGGGGGAGCCCGGCCGCTTTGAGCAGCGGTTGAAAGTTTCGCTGGTCCACGTTGCGGCTGTTCAGCGGCTCGCCGTTCTCCGCGGCGAAGATGAAGCCGTGCTCCGTCCATTCCGCCCCGGCCTGCAACCGCTCCTCTAACTGCCGCTTCCGGTGCGCCCGTAGCGCCTCCACCGCGAACGCGGGAAGCGGAACGGTGCGGCGTCCCTTTGCCGTCTTCGGTTCTGCCAGCGCCCAGCCGCCGCCCTTCGATCGCGTCAGTGAGCGCCGCACCTGCAGCTTGCCGCCGTGCAGGTCATCCCATCGGAGTCCCAGCGCCTCGGACGGTCGCAGTCCACCGGCGAGCAGCACGCACCACAGCGCAAGGAACCGATCCGGCCGCCCGGTGCGGGAATCTTCTCCGTCCCGTTGGATGCGGTCCGGGTCGCCGGGGAAGGAGCGGGCGGCATCCAGAAAGCGCATTGCCTGCTCCGGGGAGAACGCCTTCATCTCCTGCCGCTTCTCTGACGGCAGGTCCACGTCCGCCGCGGGGTTGTGCGGGATCAGCTTCCACCGCACGGCCTGCTTGAGCGCCGGATTCAAGATGTTATGAACGATGCGGACGGAGCGGGCGGTAAGCCCCATGCCGTCCGGCTTCGCCTGCATCATGTACGTGTAAAGCGCCTGAACGTCCAGCGCCGTCAGGTGTGCAAGCCGCTTCTCGCCCAGCGTCGGCAGGATGTAGCGACCGATGCGGTATCGGTGATCGGTGAGCGTGCTTTCCCGCAGTCGCGGCCGCGCGGCTGTCTCGAGCCAGCGGTCCAGGTATTCGGCCACCGTTTGCCGCGTCGGCTCCGCTACCGTTCCCGTGCG
>JBBSMO010000132.1:0-6715 GCA_038233155.1 Longimicrobiales bacterium | reverse complement strand
GCGGGATTGGATAGTTGGAGCGGCGTCCGGCGCGTAGATTCTGCGCCTCGCTTCGAGAGCGAACTCGACGCCGGGCTCGCCCGTTTTTTCAGGTGAGGAAGTCATGCCTCTGGTGAACTATTCCACGCGCGAGATCACCTGTAAGATCGTCTACTATGGCCCCGGCCGTTCCGGCAAGACGACCAATCTGCAGGTCATCCACACGCAGCTTCCCGCGGACCGAAAGGGCGATATGGTTTCTCTTGCGACGGAGGCAGACCGCACGCTGTTCTTCGACTTCCTTCCCCTGGATTTCGGCTCGATTTCGGGGTTTCAGGTGCGCTTCCAGCTCTATACCGTACCCGGTCAAGTCTACTATGCGACCACCCGGAAGCTTGTGCTGCAGGGCGCCGATGGTGTGGTCTTCGTCGCCGACAGCCAGCGCCCGCGGCTCGAAGCCAACGTCGAGAGTTTCCGCGATCTGCAAATCAACCTTCTCGAGCAGGGGGTGGACCCCCGCACCCTGCCCATTTGTCTGCAGTACAATAAACGGGACCTGCCGGACCTGCTCTCGCCTGACGAGCTAGACCTAGCCCTCAACTACCGCGCGCTGCCGCGCTTCGAAGCCTGTGCGGCCGAGGGTCGCGGAGTGTTCCGAACCTTGCGGGAAATCAGCGAGATGGTAATGAGACGGCTCTCCGGCGCCAGCACGCGCCGCCCGGTGCTGGCGACGGGGTGAACATGGCTGCCCCGCTAGACTCCCTTTTCGTCTTCGACAATTTTGTCGCCGGTCCGAGCAACCGCCTGGCAGCGGGCGCGGCACGGCGCGTAGCGGAGACACCCTCGCAGAACTACAACCCGCTGGTATTGCACGGAGATACCGGTGTAGGAAAGACCCACCTCCTGCACGCGATCGGGCAACTCGCGCAAGCCGTGCGGCCGAACTTGTCGGTCCAGTACTCGACGGCCGAACGGTACGTCGAGGATCTTGCCTCCGCCGTCGCAGCGGGAACCTACCACTTTCAGGAGGAACATCTGGGCCTGGGCCTTCTGTTGCTAGATGACATCCATTTCCTCGCCGGCAAGGGCCACACCCAGGCCGAGCTGCTCTGGATTTGGGAGGCCATGGTCGAGGCCGGAGAACAGGTGGTGCTGGCCTCTGGGCGCCCGCTGCGCGAAATCGACGGGCTGGACGAGCGGCTGATCTCCCGCTTCTCGGGCGGCTTGATCGTCGAGCTGAACGCGCCCGACGTGGAAACCCGCACCAGCATTGTCTCTGAGGCCGCCGCAGCGCGCGGGCAGACTCTAGATCATGGGGTCGCGCAAGCCGTTGCGCGCGTCGCTTTCGGCAATGTCCGTGATCTCGTCGAGCGACTCGATCGCCTGCTCAAAGCCCAGGAGATAGAGGGCCGCCGACTGGGCGCATCCGAAGTCTTCACCCTGTTCGGAGCGCCCGCTCCAGCCCCCGCGAGCGCTCCAGCGTCCCCCGCCGCGGGGGACGAAGTCAACGTCTGGATCGATGACCTCTCTTCGACTGTAGCCGAAGTCGTAGATGCTTCGCCTTGGCGCCAAACGTTGGCGGCGGCCATTCTGCGTTGGGAAGGGGAAGGCGTAGGAACCCGGCGCATCGAGCAGGCGTTGCAAGGCGAGCCACCGGAAGATGTCGCCGCGCTTATCGAAGGCTTTGCAGGTGATGTGGCCCGGCTGCGGGCAATCCGGAAGGAACTTGCCTCCCTGGACCCCCAGGCGGCTGATTCGCCCCTCCTCAGCGACCCGGACCGCTTGCCCGAAGCCGAGAGCTGGCTGAACCAAGCACGTTCGCGCGGCCGCTCGGGGGCTGCCCGGTCGCTGATCGCCCTTGCCAGCGCGGGGCGGCAAGCCGGCGAGGACCCGGGCGAAGAAGGCGTTGATGCATGGTTCTTCGACCGCGAGAGGATTGCCTGGTCCTACGTGGGCCTGGATGAGCGCCTGATCGAGGAGCCCGCCTGATGGCCATTCGCGGCAGTTTGCGGGAGGCCAGCCTCCCGGACGTTCTCCAGCTCTTGGCCATGGGGCAGAAGACCGGCTGCCTGTCGGTGACAGAGCGTTCCAACTTCGCCTCCGTCTTCTTCGAGCGCGGCCGCATCTCCTACGCCATGCTGGTGAACCGTGCCGACAGATTAGGAGACCGGCTAGTGCAGAGCGGCCGTCTGAGCCGTGAAGAACTCGATAGCGCGATTGCCGAACAGGAGCGGGACCCGAACCTTCGCCTGGGTCACATTCTCGTGAACCGGGGTGCTATTTCCACCGACGAGCTCGAAAGCTACGTCCGGGTGCAGATCGAAGAGGCCGTTTACTCGCTTTTTTCTTGGTCGCAGGGGTCGTTCTACTTTGAAGCCGACCAGCGCCCCGAGGACGGCACGGTGCTCGTTTCTCTCAACCCGGAAAACCTGCTGCTAGAAGGTGCGCGCAGGGTGGACGAGTGGAGCCTGATCGAGCAGAAGATCCCTTCGCTTGAACTGATCTTCCGCCTCGACGCCGGCAAAACGGTTGCGGAAGATGTCGATCTGACCAGCGAACAGCAAACCGTTTTGCCTCTGTTGGACGGCGAACGCACCGTGCGGGAAGTGGTAGACAGCTCCGCTCTGGTCGAGTTCGATGCGTGCAAAGCGATCTACGGGCTGCTGCAGGCGGGGATCGCTCACCCGGTAGGGCGGCGCCGGAGCAGCGGCGAAACAGGACGGGCCGCGGCGAGTGCCGCGGACCAGCATCGCAACCTCGCTATGGCCTTCTACAGAACGGGGATGTGGGACGAGGCGGCGCGCGAGTTCCAACAGGTAGACGAACTGGAACCGGCGGATCCCGCTGCGCCCTTCTTTCTCGCCCTCGTGTCGTTGCGCCGGAACGATGACCGCGCCGCTATCCGCTCTTTTCAGCAGATGGTAAAGCGGGGAGGTTCCCGCGCCCCGGCTTTCGCAGGCATCGCGTTGGCGCTCGAACGCGCCGGCCGCCTGTCGGACGCGCTGACGGCGCTGGACGAAGCTATCCGTCATCTTCCCGAGCGGCAGGTACTCCGTCTGTCGCGTGCCATTCTGCTCCTGAAGAGCGGAGATGCGCCCGGGGCGCGGCTCGCGTTCCGAGAGTATCGGGCCGCGGCGGGGGACCGCACGCGGCCGCCGCCTGCCTTCTACGTCTTTGCTGTCTTGGCGGAAGCGGCGAGCGGCCACAGCGAAAGCGCGGTCCGGCTGGGCGAGGAGGGAATAGGAGTGTACCCGTCGTGCGCGCCGCTGCTGCTGCATGTGGGCGCGGTATGGGAGCGTCAGGGAGAGGAAGAAGTTGCCGAAACCATGTACGCACGGGCCGCCGACGAAGATCCGAAGCTCGCACAGGCCCACAAGGCGCTCGGCGACATTCGGTTCCGGCGCGGCGCCTACGAACAGGCAGCGGAAGATTACCGGCGCGCGATCGGCATCGCCCCCTCTCTTGGCGACGATGTGTTCTTCAAGCTCGGCACCATTCACTATCAGCGGATGGAGCGCGAGGAGGCGGTGCAGCTTTGGAGCCGCGCCCTTGAACTGAATCCCGCCAATGAGGCTGCGCGAACCAATCTCGAGCTCGTGCAAAAGGTACCCGGGTGAACTTCGGCTCACGCCTTCCGCTTGGCGCCCCGCACCCGGCCGAGGCAGATGACGCGGGCATGCTCGCTCTGCTCGATAAGATCGAGCGCGAGCGGGGTTTCAACTGCCGGCACTACAAGGACAAGTGCCTCCGGCGCAGGGTCGCGGTCCGGCTTCGCGCCGTGGGCCAGCAGAGCCTCGCCGCCTACTCCTCACTCCTCGACGCCGACGCCGGCGAATACGACCGGCTGCTCGATACCCTCACCGTCAACGTCTCGAAGTTCTTTCGCAATCACGAAATGTGGGAGTTGCTCCGGCGCGATGTGCTCCCCAAGCTAATCCATGGCAATGAACGGCTCCGTTTCTGGAGCGCTGGCTGTGCAGCCGGCGAGGAGGCGTACAGCCTTTCGATTTCGTGGCAGCAGTGGGCGGAGGAGCAGCGCGTCTGCCCTCTGCGGCCGCCCGACATCCTCGCAACCGATATCGACCGGGGCAGCCTCGAGCGTGCGGCGGCCGGTATCTACGGCGAGCTTGCGCTCGCGGAGACACCTGCCCCTATGCGGGAGCGGTGGTTTTCCGCCGGCCCGCCCTTTCGCTTGGCAGAGGCGGCTAGGCGCGGTGTTCGCTTCGCGCGCCACGACCTCATCTCAGATCCGCCTCTCGGGGCAATGGATCTGATCCTTTGCCGCAACGTCGTGATCTATCTGGACCGGGAAATCCAGGACACCATCTTCCGGCGGCTCCACCAGCAGCTCCGCCCGGGCGGCGTGCTCGTGCTCGGCAAGGTGGAAACGCTGTTTGGGTCGCTTCGACAGTTGTTCCGGCCGATAGACAACGGGGCGAGGATCTTCGAAAAAGTCCCATGAGTTCGAGAACAGTAGTCGTGGGCGTAGGGGCGCTTGCCGTCGGCGCGGGCTCGGATTTGCTGGTCGCCTATGGCCTCGGCTCGTGCGTGGCCATCTTGCTGCACGACCCGGTCGCCGGGGTGGTTGGTATGCGTGCGCACGCCAGCTTTCCCGCGGCCAAGTATGTGTCTGCCGGTGTGACGGAGTTGCTCGCCGAAATGGTCATGGCAGGTGGTTCGCCCTCATCGCTTGGTGCACGGCTCGCGGGCGGGGCGTCCATGTTCGCCGGCCTCTCGGACCCCGGTGATGTGAGTATCGGAGAGAAAAATGTGGCTGCCGCCCGGGAGGCTCTGCGAGACGCGGGTGTCACGCTGCTCGCTGAAGATGTGGGCGGTGCGCACGGCCGGACGGTCCGCCTGCACGCTTCAGATGGGCGCGCGGTCGTGAGCTCGGTCTCCCGCGAAGAGATCGTGCTGTGAGTGGCAACTCGCGTGTGGAGGAGCAAGCGCGCCAGGGGTTGGTGATATTCCAGGTAGGCCCCGGTGACTTTGCTCTTGAAGTCGGCGCGGTCCGGCAGGTGCTGCCGTACCGGAAACCCATCGCACCGTCCGATGCTTCTGGTCTGCTCGAAGGCCACATCGAAGTACGCGGCACCCGGCTCGCCGTGATCGACCTGCGGCGCACGATGAACGTTCCGGCCGGCACGAGCGATACGAGACGCATGGTCATCGCGCGGGCAGGCGACAGTGACGTCGCGCTCGTAGTAGACGCGGTGTTCAACGTAGCAGCCGCGGCGGCGGTGCGCCCGGCGCCGCGTTACTTGGGCGCCGCCGCCGCGAAGCTGATTCGGGGTTTGGTTCCGGGCGGAGACAAGTTCGCGGTATGGGTAGAACTGGAACAGCTCTTGACTCCCGGCCAGCGGGCCACCTTGAGCGGGTCGGCGCCGGGCACCGCACCACGATGAGGCCCGGTTGACGGTGTGAGCGCGCGGCGTGCCGGGTTTCGCGCTGGCCGGTCTTTGCTGCTCGCTCTGCTCCTGCTCGCAGCCGCTACGCCGGCGCGGGTCGCCGCGCAGGCCGAAACACAGGCAATCGGGTCCGACGGCTGGACGGTTATCTTCTGGCCAGGCTACCTGCCGGTGGCGCGCCGGACTCTCGGAGCACTCGAAGCGCTGCCGCCACTCCCTGGAATCCCGCCTGTTCGGGCAGTGCTCCCTTCAACCGTGTACCTGGCTCCGACACGCGAGGTGTTCGACTCGGTCACCGGCGGCGCACCTGAATGGAGTGCTGGTGTGGCCATTCCGTCGCAGCGGGTTATCGTAGTGCCCGCCTACGCGACCGAACATACCGGCACGGACGACCCGGCAATTACCCTCCGGCACGAGGTCGCACACCTTGCGCTTCATTCCTATGTAGGGGGACGCATTCCCCGCTGGTTTGACGAAGGCTACGCTACGTGGGCCTCGGGCGGGTTCGATCAGAGCGAAGCATGGCGGCTGCGGGTCGCACTGCTGGTGGGCAGCGCCCCGCCCCTAGACTCTATTTCCCTCAGTTGGCCTCGCGACGCCGGGCGCGCCCGGCTGGCGTATCTGCTGTCCGCGAGTGCTGTGCAGTACCTGGCTGAGAAGGGAGGCCCGCGGGCGCTCCCGCGCCTGCTGCAGCTCTGGCGCCAGAATGGTTCGCTGGATGGCGCCGTCCGCAGCGTCTACGGCCTAACTCTCGGCCAGTACGAGGAGGAGTGGCAGCGCATGGTGAGGCGCCGCTACGGGTGGCTCCTTGGCCTTTCGCAGATTACCGTCTTTTGGGCGCTGCTGGCCGTACTCCTTCTCCTGCTCGGGTACCAGCGCCGGCGTTACAATCGCGCGCGCCTGGCGACCCTCGAAGCCGAAGACCGGATGCTACCCCCGGCCTTCACAAGCCTTGACGAGCCGCCGCACGTCGAGTAGGATTCCTCTCATGGCAACTTCCCGAACCAAGCCGGCGGGCCGCACCGCCCCAACTGGGGATACGGTCCGTTTTTCGCGCCAGAACTGGTTGATCCTAGGTGCTGCAATGCTAGCGATAGGCATCGGCTTTTTCCTGTTGAGCACGGGCTCGACGGTGCTGGCACCTCTGCTGCTCGTTTTAGGTTACGTGGTTCTGATCCCGCTGGGCATCATCCGGTAGTGAAAGTGAAGGGCGCTTAGCTCAGTTGGTTCAGAGCACCTGCCTTACAAGCAGGGGGTCGGGGGTTCGAATCCCTCAGCGCCCACTACGATAAACGAAGGCCCGGCAAGCACTTAGCTCGCCGGGCTTT